>JAEEGW010000267.1 GCA_016280525.1 Clostridiales bacterium | reverse complement strand
TCTGCAAGCGCGTATTCCGGTATCAGAAGCCATTGATCCGTGTCGAGCATCCCGTCATCCCGTCCGGTCCTGTCCTTTAAAAACTCGTTTATGCGTATAACGCCGCGGCGGCTTCCGCCCACCGGACTGACAGCCTGGCGCGTATATCCCATAAACTCCTTCGGCAGCTTTGCGTATGCGCGTTCAAGCTGAAACGCGGCTTTTCTGTCTATGGCGTCCTCGCCCGGCAGAAATATACAGAACCCCGGCTCAAAATCGTGATCTGTTGATACTTCATCATCGTAGCCGAAGCACTCGGACCCAGACCCGCAAAGCCCGACGGCGATATGCGGCAAAAGCTCTGCAAAATCAGATACCAGCATCGGTTTGCCGAACTGCGTATAATACGCTTTTGATAATTCAAGCCCTTTCATATATCTTCCTTGCCGTCTCCTTTAATTCAATAGCGTATAAAAAGTATCCATAATATTCAAACGTCGGAGCGCATTTGTCGCATACGAACGCGTAATATCCGTCTCTTTTCAGCGTCGGCGTGTCTATCAGCTGCTTTGCCTTTTCAACGCAGTCTGATATGAATTCCTCCGCAGCCTCTGCGCCGATCTGCGCCTCCTTTGCATTTGCCATGTTCAGATACGATATGGCCGCCTCAAGCTCACCGTTTTCGTTTTTCAACATTATATCTATCGCCTTTATATAATATTCAACAGCTTCATCGTATCTGTGAAGGTCGGAAAGCGACAGCGCCATATTGTTGTAAAGCCCGCCCGTGCGGCTGTCGTTTTCCCTGAGCGTTTTTTCGTATATCGCCTTTGCTTTTTCAAAAAGGGGCAGAGCTTTTTTTGACATAGCGTAAGTCTTATATACAGTAGCCGCGTTTACGTACGCGGTCCCCGCCGCGGCGGTGTCTTCTATTCCGAGCAAAGTGATCAAAAAAAGCGCTTTTTCCGTCGCCGCGATCGCCTTGTCATATCTGCCGGTCTTGCGGTATATGCCCATCATTTCGTTATAAACGGTGAACTGACCGCGCAGGTCATTACCGGATATCGCCTCGGACAGCCAGTATTTCAGATGCCTT
Organism: Clostridiales bacterium; assembly: GCA_016280525.1. Lineage (GTDB taxonomy): Bacteria > Bacillota > Clostridia > Oscillospirales > CAG-272 > UBA1248. Next base: position 21,529 of record JAEEGW010000267.1, on the reverse strand, counting down.
TCAGCGCCTTCATAGTCGTTTTTTGCATAATATGAATCAAGCTTTTCAATAAACCTGCGCGTATCTATCGGTTTGACGTCCTTGTCGTCCATGCAGAGCACACATGCCGGCTCTTCATAATCCTCGGGCTTAAGCGTTTTATCAACAGCCATATCGTTATATCCTTTCAGCTTTATCAACTCCATTCTACATAACAAATATGAATATTTCAACGTTCAAATCCTTTATATTATATTATTCCATAATAATATAATGCAGTTTTTCGGCGGGCGGAGAAAAAAACGCTTATACTATATAATAAAATGAATAAAGGTAGTTTTTAATAAATATTAAAACAAATTACCAATAAATATAAAACAACTTAAAAAAACATTTACAATTTTCAAGGCAAAAGGGATTTACAAAAGCGAAAAATTATGATATAATACACCAAAGTGATTTTAGTGTTTTTTTGTCGCCTTGACAAAACGGCAGCACTGAAATTGCAAATTTATAATTTAGTAATCAAATTTCCTGTGGCATTGTCCTTAGAAATTTAATTAAAAAAAATAAAAAGGAGAAAAAACACATGAAGAAATTTGCAAAGCTGCTCAGCATACTTCTGGCACTTGCAATGCTGGTTGGCATCATGGCAGGCTGCGTTACCACGCCGGCAGATACCACTCTCGTTGAGTCCGGTACAACACCGACAACAGACGATAACAGTGAGGCTACTACCGACAACGGCGGCGAACAGCCCGTAGACGCCAATGTCAGACCCACTCTGACGATCGATGATAAGAGCGCTTCCTCCGAAACCGGAGCTCTTGCTCTTACACCGGACTTCTCCGCTTACGATGCTCTCCAGCACGAGGCGGACGACAACGACTGGAAAGTTTATTCCGCAGCTCTCGGCGAGTTCTACAAATATCTGCTCGCTGCGAACTCCGAACCCGACGTTTCCGGTAAGTACGTACTTATGGCTATGGCAGAAGCGAAACTGCTTGAAAGCGGCGCTTTCCTGCCCACAACCACCTCCGGCGGTCGTGAAGCCATAAACAGAGTTGTTCCTTACACCGTATCGAACGCTCTCTGGGGCAACGACAATGACAGACTTTACACCATGCTCGTTTGCAACGAACTGCTGACCAAGGCTGACAGAGACGCCCTCAAAGCAAAATATGTTGAAGTTAAAGGCACAGGTACATACTATGACGTAGCCAAGGCATATCTGACCGAAAAAGGCTACACCTTCAAGGATACCTACAACACCGCCTTCAGCTCCGACCCGAAGACTTGGGATATCCTTCACACCTACCGTGCGGCTGATGCCGAGGCGATCGCGGGTACTTTCGACGGACTTTATGAATACGACAACGAAGGCCGTATGGTTCCCCTTCTTGCAACAGGCTACACTGTTTCCGAAGACGGTCTGACCTACACCTTCACGCTCCGTCAGGGCGTTAAGTGGTATACTCAGGACGGTTCCGAATATGCGGAAGTTACTGCTAACGACTTCGTAACCGGTATGAAGCACCTGTTCGACTGCAAGGGCGGCACAGAGTATCTCGTTGACGGCATAATCAAGAACGCTCACGAATACCTCGCCGGTGAGATCACCGATTTCGCAGAAGTCGGCGTCAAAGCTGTTGACAACTACACCCTCCAATACACACTCGAAAAACCGACTTCCTACTTCATCACGATGTTCGGTTACAACCCCTTCGCTCCGCTGAATGCTGATTACTTCGCAGCTCAGGGCGGTGAAGCTGAAGATTCCGAATACGGCATAGACCCGAGCCACATACTCTACTGCGGTCCGTACATAATCACCAATTTCACTTCCAAGAACAAGATCGAATACACTGCTAACCTGAATTACTACAACAAAGAATACGTCAACATCAACAAGATCACCTGGAATTACAACGACGGTTCCGACGTAACAAAGGCTTACCTCGACGTTAAACAGGGCACTATGGACGGCGTATCCCTCAACACCACGACCAGACCGATGGCTGTTAACGACGGCTTCGAGGCTAACATCTACGTTTCCGGTACGGATGCAACTTCCTACTGCGGATTCATGAACCTCGACAGACAGAACTACGTAACTATCGAAGAATACGGTATGGAATCTCCGAAGAACGATACTCAGAAGGCTGAAACAAAGGCTGCTATGAGCAATCTCCACTTCAGACTTGCATTCCTGTACTCCATAGACAGAGCTCAGTACAACTCCATTATGGTCGGTGACAACGTAAAACTTGACTCCGTAAGAAATACCTACACTCCCGGTACTTTCGTTAAGCTGACGAGAGACGTAACGGTTGATATAGGCGGCACGTCCACCACGTTCAAGGCCGGCACGTACTACGGCGAGATCCTCCAGGCTCAGCTCAAAGCTGACGGATCCCCTGTAACGGTATGGAATCCGACCGGTGGTGACGGCGACGGTTCATCCGACGGCTTCGACGGCTGGTATCTGCCCGAGAAGGCAAAAGAAGAACTTGCCAAGGCTATTGAAGAGCTCGCAGCTGCAGGCGTCACAGTCTCCGCTGAGAACCCGATCACAATAGACTATCCGTACTACTCCGCTAACCCGAACTACGCTGCAAGAGCTGCTGCCCTCAAAGAAAACGTTGAGAAAGTTCTTGAAGGCAAAGTAGTTCTCAACCTCATTGCAACCGAAGACATCTATGGTTGGTACTATGCAGGTTACTACTGCGACGCCGGTAAAGACGTCAACTACGATATGTACGACGTATCCGGTTGGGGCCCCGACTACGGCGATCCCAGAACGTACCTCAACACCATGCTTCCTGACGGCAACGGCGATATGACGCACGTTCTCGGCATCTATTGATAAAGAGCTAAGACCACTGAGTAAAAATAACTAACCGATAGGGGGAGAGGGGCTTGCCCCCCTCTCCCTTCGATTTATATTATAAAGGTATTCAAATGAGTAAATATCTTATAAAAAGAATTATCCGCGGCCTTATATCCGTGGTGATAGTCGTTATGGCTGTCATGCTTCTTGTCTATAACGCTGTGGACAAGACCAAGATCTTCATGATGGACCCGCTGATACAGAAAAAGAACAATAACGATAAGATCTCTTACAGGTATCAGTGCTGGGAAGATTACGGCTATTTGAATTACGTGCCTTATTCCGACTGGCTGAGTGAAGAGGTGGAAAAAGGCAACATAGACGCCGCCACAAGAGACGAGGCAGTCAAAATAGGCAAAACGGCGGAAGAGGATTCAGAACTCGTCGCCAAATACGTGAAGCAGTTCACGGAATATTACGAGTCGCAGGGTTATATCGTAGGGCGGCTCGATCCTGTGCTCCAGTCCAACAAGTCACTTGCGAAGGGCGGATCACAGAGGATTTTTGCGTACAAAAATGTTCCTATCATCGTTCGTATGTTCAAATACTTTACCGGTATCGTAAGTATAGATAACATACATTACGCAAAAGGCGAAGTTGAAGGGAAGAGAGGACTTACGTTCACGCTGCACGACCCGGCGTACGGAGGAGAGAAATTCTCCCCGGCTATCATGGGCAACGGCACGAAATACAGATACCTCTTATACTTTGACAACAAATTCCCGTATATTCATCAGAATCTCATAACCATCAGCCTCGGTGTATCGTACACGATAAACAAAGGTATTGACGTATGGGATACTATGATACAGCCGCAGGGCAGTATCGTAAAAACGCAAACAATTTATCCCACCGGGTTTGTTGAGGATTCGGCAAACGATATGCACACGCTCAAATATTCGGAAGGGTCAAGAGATTTAGGCGGTCTGTTTACCAAGACGAGGTATACGGACGACTATACTATTGCCGTTACCGAAAAGAACGGTCTTTCCAAGATGGGATATTCATTTATAATCGGTATCATAGCATCATTGATCGCATATATGCTCGGTATACCGATAGGCTTGCTGATGTCCAGATATCAGGACAAATGGTTTGATAAGATAGGCACGGCGTACATCATATTCATTATTGCGGTTCCTTCGCTCGCGTACATCTTCATGTTCAGGGCGATAGGTATCATGAACGGGTGGCCGATAACCTTTGACGGGTCGCCCACGGCGTATATCCTTCCTATCGTCTCGCTTGCTCTGCCTTCGATAGGCGGACTTATGAGATGGTCAAGAAGATATTTGATAGACCAGAAGAACTCGGACTACGTAAAGTTCGCTCGTTCCGGAGGTCTTTCCGAGGGCGAGATATTCCGCAAGCACATTCTGAAAAACGCTATGATCATAATCGTACACGGCATTCCGGGAACGATACTCGGTTCGCTTGTCGGCGCGATCATCACAGAACGTGTTTACACCGTTCCGGGTACCGGTGGTATGCTTGTCAACGCTATTATGGCGTACGATAACTCGGCGATAGTCGGCGTTGCGATGTTCTACGCGCTGCTGTCCGTAACGTCACTTATCTTGGGCGACGTTCTCATGGCGACGATAGACCCGAGAATTTCGTTCACGTCTAAGGGGAGGTAAACATGCAAAACGAACAACTTGTTGATTTAAAAGAAACAGGGCTTTCCGAAGAAGAGCTGTTTGCCCACTATGACAATAACTTATACGAATCGGAAAAAGTCACCGCACCGCGTTATTCTTACTGGAAATCCGTTTTCCGCGTGTTCTTCAAGAAGAAGCTGAACATCGTATTCCTTGTTTTCCTGGCGATCGTTATAATATTCGCATACATATACCCGCTTATAACCGGATATTTCTTCAATGCGGAAGTTATGTACAATATAAACGCCGCGGACAACACGGCAAAGCACTTACTGCCTGCCGACGCGATTCAGAAATTCGGTTTCAGCTTAAGATGGATACTCGGTACCGGCGACGTCGGTCAGTCCACGTTTGACGCTTTGTGGTACGGTTCAAGTATATCGGTATCGCTTGCATTCATGTGCGCTATCATCAATATGACGATAGGCATACTGCTCGGCGCTATCTGGGGCTTTTCCAAAAAAGTTGATATAGTTATGACGGAAGTTTACAACGTAATAGGAAACATACCGTACACGCTTATCATAATGGTGTTCGTACAGATACTTTCACCAAGCTTCTGGACAATGGTATTCGCTTTGACGGTCACCGGCTGGCTTGCCATAGCGTACTTTATCCGTACGCAGGTCATAGTCATAAGAGACCGTGAGTACAACCTTGCGTCGCGCTGCCTCGGCACGAGCATATTCCGTCTGACGATAAAGAACATATTACCGTTCATGACGTCGGTCATCGTTACGCTCGCAGCGGCGGAAATACCGTCGTATATATCGTACGAGGTTTATCTGTCCTATATCGGTCTCGGTATCTCGGATATGACCCTCGGACGTATAATCCAGCAGACTCAGTCGTTTATGGCTGTTCCTCAGTGGGGCTTTGAATACTGGAGCCCGATCATCATGTCGTCTATCATCACCATAATCCTGTACGTTGTCGGTCAGAACCTGGGCGACGCGTCAGACCCGAAGACGCACATGTAAGGCGGGAGGCAAATTATGGAAGATAAAAAAGTATTGCTTTCAATAAAAGACCTGGTGGTTAAATTCCACGTAAGAAGCAGGGTCCTGACCGCCATCAGAGGAATATCTCTTGACATTTACGAAAACGAATCTATTGCGATAGTCGGTGAGTCCGGCTCCGGTAAATCCGTTTTCACAAAGACTTTTGCCGGCATGCTTGACTCCAACGGTTTTATACCGGAAGGCAAGATAATATTCAACGACGACGAGTTAGCGGAAACGCACATCAAAAAGAGCAGCGCCGTTATGAACGAGATCGGCAGCATCGAAAGCAGGCTGAACTCGTATTCACAGATGGAATGCGGCTCTGACGTATACAAAAAGATCAAAGCTCTTGAATCGGAAAAACAGCAGAAATGCTCCATGCCGGCAGAGCAGAGAGAAGAGTACGAAAAGAAATTAGACGATCTTAATTTCAAACGTACAGACCTGTTCAACCTGAAGCAGACCTTCGATCCGAGATCGGAGCATGCGAAAATAGCGGAAACCTCCGCAAAAATAGCTGAATATGACGAGCAGATCCGCAAGGTAAACGCGGAGATGAAGTCCATAATCAATCAGAACAGGGCGGCTGTAAACGCGGATTCCGATTATAACGCGCACTATAATTCCCTTATGGCGCAGTATAAGGAAGAATACGCAAAAGCAGTTCAGCAGGACATACCCGCCGATATCCTTAAAAGAAACGCGATCCTTGCAAAGGAAATATATTTATCCGTCGGCCGTTACAGCTTTTTCAAACGCATAAAGCTCGTCAACAAGCTGCTTAAAATATTCAAGGAAGCGTTTATTGAAGGCGTTGATATCGATAATGAAGATACAAGAAACGATCTGTTCGATAAAGCCGCTTTCAGAGTCAAATATTTAAGAGAAGACAGCGAGATGATTTACGGCTGGGCTATACTCAATCTTGCAAAGATAACGTACGCCAAAGACTGGAGCAAGGTAAGAGGCGCAAAAATAGCCACCGTTTTCCAGGATCCCATGACGTCGCTCAACCCTATCTTAACGATAGGCAAGCAGATAACCTCCATCATCTTGAAGCACCAGGATTGCTCTGAGATCGAGGCGAGGGAGAGAGCCATTAAGCTTATGAAGAAGGTCGGTATCCCGAATCCCGAAAAGAGATTTGACGATTATCCGTTCCAGTATTCGGGCGGTATGAGACAGAGGATAGTTATTGCCATAGCGCTGTCCTGCCAGCCGAAGATACTTATCTGCGACGAGCCGACAACGGCGCTTGATGTTACGATCCAGGCGCAGATACTCAAACTGATAAAGGATCTGCAAAAAGAATTCAATTATACGATAGTTTTCATCACGCATGACCTCGGCGTCGTTGCTAACGTAGCGGACCGCGTCGTCGTGCTTTATGCCGGTCAGGCGATAGAGATAGGCACCGTGGAAGATATATTCTACGACCCGAAGCATCCTTACACGTGGGCGCTTCTGTCCTCTCTGCCGCAGCTTGCGCAGAGGAACACAAAGCTGTTCTCTATAACCGGCACGCCGCCGTCACTGTATAACAAAATAGTGGGCGATCCGTTTGCTCCGAGAAACACGCACTGCCTTAAAATAGACACGATGCTCGAGCCGCCTATGTTCCAGGTAAGCGATACGCATTACGCAAAGACATGGCTGCTTGACCCGCGCTGCCCGAAGACGGAAAAACCCGAGAACATTGACGGTATACACGAAAAACTTATAAAGGCTTTCAATATATAGGATGATACTATGGCTAAAATGAAAGATAATACACAAAAAGCTCAGGTGCAATCGGAGACTGCAGCGCATTTCCCCGAGCACGGACCTGTTGATAAAACCGGAAAAGAAGTTATACTGTCGTTAAGAGGCGTAGACATTACATTCGGTAAGGGCGATAAGCTCAACAGAGCCGTAAAGAACGCCACGTTTGACATATACAAGGGCGAGACGTTTTCGCTTGTCGGCGAGTCCGGTTCAGGCAAAACGACTATAGGCCGCGCCGTTATAAGAGTCAATCCGTGCGCAGCGGGCGAAATTCTGTATAAAGGCGTCCGTATTTCCGGTAAGATACCGCGCAGCCTTGACCGTGAGGTCATAAGAAACATTCAGATGGTATTCCAGGACCCCGCCGCCTCGCTTAACGAGCGCGCGACGGTCGACTATATAGTATCAGAAGGTCTTTATAATTTCCATCTGTTTGAAAACGAAGCTGACCGTGTAAACAAGGTCACGACGATGATCGAAGAAGTCGGTCTTCTTCCCGAGCATCTTACGCGTTACCCGCACGAGTTTTCCGGCGGTCAGCGCCAGAGGATAGGACTTGCCCGCGCAATGATAATGGAGCCTGAATTTGTCGTTGCAGACGAGCCTATATCCGCACTTGACGTTTCCATACGCGCGCAGATACTTAACCTTCTGAAGAAATTCCAGAAGGAAAGAGAAGTTACGTATCTGTTCATAGCGCACGATTTGTCGATAGTTCGCTTTATTTCCGACCGTATAGGCGTTATATACAAGGGCGATATAGTTGAGATCGCTTCTGCAGAAGAGCTGTTTGACTATCCGCTTCATCCGTATACGCGTTCGCTTATATCCGCTATACCGATACCGGACCCGAAGCTTGAAAAGAACAAGGTCCTGTTCACCTACGACCCGAGCGTACACGACTACAGCGAAGAAAAACCGCAGATGTACGATATAGGTCACGAACACTACATTTTCGGCAGCAAGGCGGAAATAGAGGAGTATAAGAGGATCAGAGAAGCCGGCGTTCCGCTTAAATCCATAAAGATAAAAGATCCGAACGAACCGGATGAAAAATCCACGGAAGACGCGGAAACCGAAAACGTAAGCAACGAGCCTATACTTGACGCGCCGATACATGATACCGGCAACAAGCTGTACGCACTGCTTTCGTTCTTCCTGCCGCTGTTCGGTCTGATCGCATGGCCGATATTCAAGAAACACAGGTATTACAAGAACTTCCGTATGTGTCAGAAAGGCGCGATAGCCGGACTGATCACGATAGGCGTGATACTTCTGATTTTCTTGCTGGCGCTTCTTATAGCGATAATCTGACAAATATAAAACCAAAAGGCATTGCCTGCAAACGCGTTTTGCCGGTAATGCCTTTATGCTAAAACAAGGTAACTATGAAAAGATACGCAAGGGATAAGACCCCTAATATCAAACCCGTACAGCGCATAGAGCTTTCGGATAAGCATCTTAAATTGCGCATCATACTGACAGTCGTGTTTCTTATTATCGCCGCTGTAGCAATAGGATTCGGCGTTAAGTCGTGTCTGTCTGCGGACAAGGGCTGGCAGGAGATAACGTCGTCAAACGCGGCAAACAGCCTGTCCGTTATGTTCAAGCTCTTTTACAACATAGGCGAGTCGAATACGAACGCGACGTCTGAGAAAAAGAGCGTGCAGTACATTTACACCGCGGCGGCGCAGGAAGCGTATGCGCTGTATGACAATTACGCTCCCGAGGGATATATGAAAAAGATCAACACCGGCCTTAACGGCGAAGGCGTTGAGGTAGACCCGGAGCTTTACGCGGCGCTGCAAAAGATGCTGCAGTACGGCAGGATTCTGTATTACGTCCCGTATTTTGAGTATTACGAACAGGTCTTTTCGGCGGAGAGCGATTTTGACGCGTCCGTATTCGACCCGGCGGTGAACAGCGGAATAAAAGATCTGTTTTCTAAGCTTTCCGTGTTTATAAACGACGAGAATTCCGTTTCTCTTGAACTGCTCGGAGATAACCGCGTTTGTCTTCACGTATCGGACGAGTACAAAGCTTTTGCTACCGATAACGGAGTTGACAATTATATCGGTTTCGGCTGGCTGGAAAACGCTTTTGCGGCGGATCATATAGCCGAGCGGCTGAAAGTCGGCGGACATACGAACGGCTATCTGACGAGCGTTGACGGTTTTACCGAGTATATGAACGGGCGCGGATTCGACTATACCGCCATTTTATACGACCGCGCGGGCAGCACGCTTGTCTCCGCCTGCTCGTTAAGTATGGCAGGCGCGCAAAGCAGCGTATATTTAAAGAACTATCTGATTAGCACGAAAGAAAACGGCTATATATACGAAGACGGCAGAGTCGTTACCGTGTTTTTTGACGAAAACGGAGAGCAGAAGACCGCGTCAAATACGATGTTCGTATATTCAAAGTCGACAGGCTGCGCCGACGCCGCGCTTAAAACCGTATCGATATACGTGGCGGACGACATAAGCGACGCTAAACTGTTTGACCTGAAGGGCGACGGTATATACGCGGTGTTTATCAGAGATAAAGCATTGCGATATACGGAAGAAAATCTGATAATATCCGACGTTGCGGAAGGTTACGGTACACAGTGCGTCATGCCGGAGTAAACGCAAACCGAACTGTACTGAAGGCCGGCTATCCGATAAAATATCATAAATAAAAAACGCGATTTGATCGCGTTTTTTGTATTAAAATTCCATATAGAATATAAGATTCTGATTTCGCTCCTGCTCAACGTGTTTTTTCATATTTGCTTTTGTCTTGCCGCCTATCTTTTTTATCACGGCGTCAAGATTTCCCGCGGTCTCCGAATTCATAACGGAGTAGTTGGAGCATTTTATGTTTATACTGTGGCTCTGCAGTTTGTCTCCGCCTTCGCCGAGACGCATTTCTATTATGCTTTTTATCTTCTGATTTTGTGCAAACCACGAAAGCTCCGGCGCGGCAGGATCGCGTTTTTCCGAAAAATGAGATTCGGCAACAATGGAATGTCCCATCTGATTCAAAGAATCCTCGGTATAGCTTGAATTTGATCCGGCTTTAACTATATAAAACGCGTTTGCTTCGTTTGAGGCTTTTCTTTCTTTGTTGCTTTTCATCACGCTGCTGTCTACCATCTCAACCTTGAAATATGTAGCGCCGAGCTTTGAAGCGACCTGCTCAAGCTCCGCGGCGCGTGACTCCTGGACCTCTTTAAACAGCTCGTCCACCATTATATACTGATCCGGCGCGTGCGGGTTGCGGTAATATATAGCGTTGCTCTGCGCGCTCGGCGTGAACGTTATACCGCTTGATTTTACAAACGAGCTGAAAATACTCATCGTTTCAAGATTGTCAATTTTCTCGCACCAGCCGACAGCGCCGTTCAAAAACTGATTGTTGGCTCTTGCGGCCGCCTTATCTACTATTTTGATAACGCTCGGCAGATTAAAGCCCTCTTTACAGTATTCTTCGGCATAAAGCGGTTTGGAATTATTCATCTTGAGCCGGTCGATCGCATTTTTGCCGATATCGTGAATGTGTGCGCTTGCATCCTGCGCCAGATCAAAAACGTCCTTTCTGCCGGTAAGTTCTTTAAATATGACTTCCTGCATAAAAACCTCGGAGGTCTGATCGTCACGCCATGTTATGCGCGCGAAAACCACGGCGTTTTCAAGATCTTTCTTCACGGAATCGGAAAGTAAAAAGTTGGCGCCGGGAACGATAAACGTACCGAAAAGGATCTTAGCCCTTGCAAGTCCCTTGCTGCTTTTTGACGTGGAAGGGCTTTTGAGGTTCGTTTTTTCGATTTTTTTGTACGCTTCACGGTTGAGCAGGATATCGCCTATATGATATCCGTAAATATCTTTGGTTATCCGCTCGCCTGCATACAAGCCGCTTATAACGGTATTGACTTCTATTTCTTTTACAAGGCTTTTCTCGGTCTCCATGCCGTACTCCTTATAACAGTGCAAGCTGAAATATCGAAATTCCAGCTTGCTTTTTAAATTATTCTCCCTTAAACGTATCTTCCGGGTCTTCGTCCTGCGGGTTTTTCGCAAACGGGCTATTGTGTTTTTCCGGATGCTCGTGCATATCGTGCATACGTTTTTCAGCCGCTTCCTCGTCGCGCTTGCGGGCTTCTTCTTCAAGCTCTTCGCGACGTTTGTTTTCTTCCTCACTCTTGCGGCGCTTTTCCGCGTTTATAGCTTCAAGCTCTTCAAACGTAGGATCGCCGGACATGGCGGCTTCAAACTGGTCGCCATCCATCGTCTCATATTTGAGCAGGAACTCCGCAATGAACTGCAGCTTATCCTTGTGCTCCGTCAGTATTTCCGTGCATCTGGCGTAAGCCTCGTCGATTATACGCTTGATCTCGGAGTCTATCTCCGCCGCGGTCTTTTCGGAATAGTGTTTGTCGGAAGAGAAGTCCTTGCCTAAGAACACCTCGTCGTTTGAGTGATCGGAATAAACGACGGAGCCAAGCTTCTCGCTCATACCGTATTTCGTCACCATGCTTCTCGCGCGGTTGGTGCAGCTCTGCAGGTCGGACGAAGCGCCGGTGCTCAGATCGTTGAATATGAGCTGCTCGGCAACTCTGCCGCCGAGACTTACGACGATCTCCTCCTCCATTTTAGTCTTGGAATAGTAGAACATATCCTTTACCGGCGGATGGAGCGTAAAGCCGCCCGCATTTCCGGCGGGGATTATTGTGATATAGGAAACTTTATCAACGTTCTTCAAATAATACGCGGCAACGGCGTGGCCGGCTTCATGATACGCCGTGACTTTGTTTTCAAATTCAAGACGCTGTTTTGATACTTTTCTCGTACCGACTATCTGGCGAAGCGTCGCGTCCTCAAGGTCGTTTTGACCTATCAGGGATTTGCCCTTGCGTGCCGCCAACAGCGCCGCTTCGTTTAAAAGATTGGCAAGATCCGCGCCGGTGAAGCCGACGGTCGTCTGCGCTATTTTTTCAAGATCTACGCCTTCTTCAAAAGGCTTGCCTTTTGCGTGGACCTTAAGTATTTCAAGTCTGCCCTTCATATCCGGGTAATTGACGGTTATCTGACGGTCAAAGCGTCCGGGGCGGAGAAGCGCCGGGTCAAGTATATCCGGGCGGTTGGTCGCCGCCATGACGATAACGCCCTCGTGCGTGCCGAAGCCGTCCATTTCAACAAGGAGCTGGTTGAGCGTCTGCTCGCGCTCGTCGTGGCCGCCGCCCAGGCCCGCGCCTCTGTGACGTCCGACGGCGTCTATCTCGTCAATGAATACTATACTTGCGTTGTTTTTTCTCGCCGTATCGAAGAGATCGCGCACGCGGCTCGCGCCGACGCCCACGTACATCTCAACGAAATCGGAACCGGAAATTGAGTAGAAGGGAACTCCCGCCTCGCCGGCAACGGCCTTTGCAAGCAGGGTCTTACCCGTTCCGGGAGGGCCGACGAGAAGTATGCCTCTCGGTATCCTTGCGCCGAGTTTAGTGTATTTCTTTACGTCTTTAAGATATTCTACGACCTCGCGCAGCTCTTCTTTTTCTTCATCGGCACCGGCGACGTCGGAGAAATAAACGCGTTTTTTCTCGTCTACGTTCGTACGCAGCTTTGCTTTGCCGAAAGAGTTTATTTTGCCTATGCCGCCTGCGCCGTTCGTAATCTGCTTCATGGCGAAGCGGTACATCAGAACGGTGCCGACGATGATGACAAGAAACGGGATCCACTGCATCCACGCGGGATAAGAGGTTAACTGTTCGTAGTTATACTGTTTCAGCGTTCCGCTTGCTTTGTTTTTGTTTATCGTTTCCGAAAGCTGATTCCAGAATATCGTTATATCTCTTAATTTGTAGTAATATTCAACGTTGGATATGTCTTTTAAATAGAGCGTGTTGTCTTTTGAAATCGTGAATTCAACGACTTCGTTGTTTTCAAATTTGGTAACGACCTCGCTGAAATTCTCTATCTTCTTTCTGCCGCCGTTGGAATTACCGATTATTAAAGAGGCTACTATAACAGCTGCGATAATGAGCGCACCGAAAATTATCCAGCTTTTTAAATTTGATTTCATATTATTCCATGCTTTCTTTTTTAGTGTAAACGGAGGGCTTCAGTATACCGACGTACGGAAGCTCGCGGTATTTTTCCGCGTAGTCGAGCCCGAAACCGATAACGAATTCGTCCGGTATTACAAGACCCGTGTAGTCGGGGTCGAATTCCACCTCGCGCCTTGCCGGCTTGTCGAGCATCGTGCAGGTCTTGACGCTTCTGCAGCCTTTCATTTTAAGATATTCAACAAGAGTTGATAAAGTTCTTCCGCTGTCTATAATATCTTCAACGATAAGAACGTCCACCTCCGAGAAATCCTCGCGGTGAAGGTCAAGTAGTATGCGGACGTTGCCCGTGGACTGACTGCCTTTGCCGTATGAAGTGACTTTCATGAAATCTATCTGCATGGGCAGCGTTATTTTTCTCATAAGGTCGGAGAAAAACACGACAGAGCCTTTTAAAATGCAGAGAAGCAGCAGATTTTTGTCTTTGTAATCCTCTGAGATCTGAGCCGCCATGCGGTCTTCTATCTCCTCTATCTGCTCTTTTGATACGAGGATGCGTTCTACGTCATTTTCAAGTATGTTCATAATAACTCCGTTTTATTATTCACAGTATGTGATATAAATTTTTTCGTCTCCGCGTATACCGTCGCGTACGGCGTAAGGAGGAACGAACAGCAGGCCTTCGCTGTCGTATATCACCGGATAATCCGGGCGGCAGGAAGACGGTACTTTCTTTTCTGACAGGATCTTTTTAACGCTGTGCGTCATGTTCCCGTACTTTATACTGTCGCCGTCGGCTCTGTTCCGTACCCATATATTATTTTTTATAATATCAGAACTTATTTTAATGCGTTTTACTATTTTGTAAATATTCTTATATGCGTCAATCGGCGAGGCTGAATTTTCATTTTCGACAAAAATTTTGCAATTTCTGCCGGGAACGGAATTTTCACCGAACGTAAGTCTGTAATTATATTCTATCGGCTCTTTTCGCTCGATAAAAACGAAACCGCCGTTTTCGCATATAAGATCCACACCGAACGGAAATTGCAGGCTGTGTCCGTTATCCGCAAAATTCACAAACCCGGATATGATCTGCAGATGCACGTCGGACAGCGACTGTCCGCATTTTTTCTCATACAGAAGAGAGAAAACTTTTTTGAATACCGCCGGATGCAGTTCTGACAACTCTGTTTTACCCATAACGGCGTGACTTGAAATAAAGCTTTCCGCACACTCCGTTATAAATCCGTCCGATTCGGCGCATAGATCCGCCGCTTTGTTTATGTTTGACAGATAAGCGGGATTTATTCTTTGCAGTGACGGCATAAGCGTATGCCTTATATAATTGCGCGTGTAATTTGTATCGTCGTTTGTGCTGTCGTGTATGTGATCCTGGCCCATATCGGCAAGATATGATAATATTTCGTCTCTATTAAGGCAGAGAACGGGGCGAATTATGAGTACTCCGCCGTCTTCTCTTACCGGAAGTATGCTGCCGAGCCCTCTTACGCCGGTACCGCGCGCGAGATTGAACAAAAGCGTTTCCGCTCTGTCGTTTTTGTTGTGCGCCAGCGCTATCGCGCCGCAGCCGTGCTCTTTTGCGGCGGAGATCAATACGCGTCTTCTTTCGTCGCGCGCCGTCTCTTCCGTGCCGGTATGGCGCTCTTTTGCAAGCTCCGGTATGTTTACGCGGTACGCATAAAACGGAACTTCGTATTTTTCGCATAAGGCGCGGCAGAACTGCTCGTCTCTGTCCGCCTCGTCCCCGCGTATCATGTGGTTTACGTGAACGCAGACGACGGACGCTTTTGCCTGCAAAAGAAGCAAAAGCAGGGAAACGGAATCCGCGCCGCCGGACAGACCGACGAGGATCTTTTTTTCAAATGATATGTTGTTTTCTTTTGCGTATCCGGTAAATTTTACAAATACGTTATCAGCCGGGTTCTTCAATGTTTGATAACTCCGAGAATTTCGTATACTGCGGATCCCACGCCATTTCTATTTTGCCCGTTCCGCCGTGGCGGTTCTTGGCGATAATGACCTGGGCGCGGTTCTGCTGATCCTGCTTCTGATCGTAATAATCGGGACGGTAAAGCAGAAGAACGGCGTCGGCGTCCTGCTCGATAGAGCCTGATTCACGCAGATCCGCCATCGTAGGTATTTTTTCTTTCGTTTTTTCAAGGTCGCGGTTCAACTGTGAGCAGCAGATGACCGGCACCTCAAGCTCTTTTGCCATGAGTTTCAGCGCACGGGAGATAGCCGATACTTCAGCCGTTCTGCCGTTTTTGCCCTGCGTCGGGTCCGTCATGAGCTGCAGGTAGTCGACTATAACGAGTCCGTTTGATTTAAGACCTTTTACGCGGTTGAGCTTGGCTTTAATTCTTGACACCGTCGTTTCCGCCGTGCCGTCTATAAGTATATTGCAGTCCGCGAGCTTTGAAGCAGCCTGGCCGAGCTTGTCCCAGTCCTGCGGATCAAGCTTGCCGGAGCGCAACTTTGTGCTCGGTATGCAGGCTTCCGTGGAAAGCATCCTTTCAACTATCTGCTCCTCTGACATTTCAAGCGAGAATATGCAGACGGTCTTTTTTCCTTTGTACGCCGCGTTTTCCGCAATGTTCAAAACAAAGCTCGTTTTACCCATACCGGGGCGCGCGCCGACGATAATGAAATCGCCCTTATGCATACCTACAAGATAATTGTCTAACCCCGAGAAATGCGTCTGTACGCCTATGAATTTCTCCGGATCCTTTGAAAGATCCACGAGGTTGGTATGCACCGTGTATAACAGATCTTTTATATGTTTAAGATCGTTGTTCTGCATGCCGTTTGATACGCCGTAAACGAGCTGCTCCGCGCGTTCTATCGTGGCGTATACGCTTTCCCCGTCGTCAAACGAAAGGTCGTTTATCTCGTCCGCGGCGGCTATAAGCTGGCGGCGCAGGCTTTTTTCCTTGACTATATTTACGTAGTCGTTTAAGTTTGCGGAGGTGGGAGTGGCGTTTATTATGACCATTATGTTGCTTCTGCACGCCGCCTCGTCCATATCGCCGCGTTCCACCATGGCGTTCGTCAGAGTAACGGGGTCTATCTGTCTGCTCTGGTCCATGGCTAAAGAGTGCATGGCGGAGAACATCAGCTTATGCACTTCAAGATAAAAATCGCTTTCGGTCAGTTTGTTTACAACGTCGTTGAATTTTTCGGGATCTATCAGAACGGAGCCTAAAACGGACTGTTCCGCCTGAAGCGAAAACGGCATCTGCTTGTTGAATTCGTTTGCCATTATACTAAGCTTACTCCTTTTCGGTAACGATGAGGTTCAGTATACCGGAAATGTCCTGATAGTATTTGACCGTAAGCTCGTATTTACCGAACGTCTTTATGGGTTCGTTTACCTGTATTTTTCTTTTATCCAGTTCTATTCCGTATTTGCTTTTAAGCTCTTCGGATATTTCTTTTGCGGTAACGGAGCCGTAGAATTTTCCGCCCGTGCCCGCCTGCTGACGTATGACTACGTTGAGCGATGCGACTTTTTCCGCTAACGCCTGCGCTTCCGCACGTTCGACCGCGAGTTTGTGCAGTCTTGATTCTTCTTTGGCTTTAAGCTCGTTCAAAACGGCGTCCGTCGCTTCTTTTGCAAGCTTTCTCGGTATCAGATAATTTTTTGCGTAACCGTCGGAGACTTTAACGAGCTCTCCCTTTTTTCCCTGACCTTTAACGTCTTCTAACAGCAATACTTTCATTTTATATATTTCCTTTCAGTGTAATTATCAAAATCAAGCTTTTACCGACATGTCGATAGCTTTAAGAAGCAGTTTAGTGACGAGCGCGGAATCGAGCTTCGGCAGAGGCGAATCGGATACCTGAACCGTTTTACCCGTCGTGAGCTGCGTTCCGGCGTTGGAGTGGTGACCGCCGCCGCCTAAGCGTTCAAGTATGACCTGTACGTTGATCGAGCCGTCGCTTCTTGCGGATATTGAATAAGTCGGATCGCCGTTGTTGTCCGTTCCCGCGCGGCAAATCGCAAACGACGCGGAAACGCCGTCAAGTTTGAGCACGGTTTCCGCAACTCTCGCGGCGGAAGCGGGGTCGGGAGCGAGCGTGGCGTCGTCTCCGATGCAGATCGCGTATTCATCTTTATACAGCTTCATCGAGCTTTGCAGTTTGAGCTCAAACATAAACGCCTTTTTGTCAAGGCTGAAGAATGACGAAGCTTCGGAAGCGTCAGCGCCTTCACGACGCAGATACTGGGCAGCCGCGTAAGTGCCGGCGCCGCAGTCGCGGCTAAAGCTGTTCGTGTCAAGCTGGATCCCGGCAAGCAGCAGATTCGCCTCGTCCGCGGTCAGCACGCCCGAGGGGAAGAACTGCTCAAGCATCTGAGCCACTATCTCGGACGCGGAAGAAGCGGAAGGCTCTATATACTGCTGTCTTATTTTATCTTCAAACGGATATTCGCTTGAAACTTTTCTGTGGTGGTCTATTATTATAACGGACGATACCTGTTTCGTTATCTTTTCGTCTTCAAATATAACGGGGTTGTTCACGTCCATGATGAAGAGAAGCGTGTTTGATTCAACATCGTCGTAGCTGTCGCGTTCAAAATCAAAGAACAGATCCTTGTAGTCCGGCATTTCTTTGAGCATTGCGTACGGCCGCGCTATGTTCTTGTTGTCACGCACCACGATAGTCGTTTTTTTGCCGAGCGACAGACAGATCTTTGCAATACCCATGCAGGACGCAAGACAGTCAAAGTCCGCGTTTTTGTGACCCATGATATATACGGAGCCGGCTTCTTTGATTATGGGCTTTGCCTGGAGAATAAGTCTTCTCGCGTTGAGTCCGGTCAGCTGCGGATCGTGCTTTGACAGCCCGCCGTAGAACTCGTCCTTTGCGCCGCGGTCGTTTTTAATGACGACCTGGTCGCCGCCGCGCTGGAGCGCAAAGCTCATGGCGGAGGAGGCGAGAGCGCATTTGTCCGCTACCGTGCCTTCAATATCCGCAATACCTATGGAAAGCGTCATAGGCACCGTGCCGCCGCCGAACGTAATTTTCTTTACGTCGGAGAGTATGGGGAAAGCGGCGCGCCTCATTGCGGGCAGCTGATCCGCGTAAAACATCATTATATATTTGCCGTCGCTGTATTCAAGCAGACGGCCGTTTATCGAATCCGCCCAGTTGTTCAACAGCTTTGAAACGGAGGACACAGCCTCCGAATACTGCTCCTGCATGCCGGATAAAATATTGTCCGCCATATCTATTATAATGTAGGCGACTATAAGTCTTTCGTTTTCAAGACGCGTTTTGCACGCTTCCTCGTCCGATACGTTGTACCAGAACGTTACAGCCTGCCTGCCGGCGGCTTTTGTCTGAGCCGCGGCAGCGTTTTTGTTTGACAGCGGGAGCAGATAACCGAATACGCGGTAGCTTTGCTCGCCTATCTTTACAAGAACGCCTCTTTCACTCTGATCCTTTATAATATCGCTCAGCTTGAGACCGCACAGTGAGGTAATGTCCGTATCGCTTGATAAGATATCCGCAAACGCGTTCGTAAACGCTTCGTTGCGCCAGGTGATCCTGCCCTCCGTATCCGTCGTCGCCGCCGGCGTTTTCATCTGCCTGAAAAGGTTCTGATCAGGGCGCAGACCTTTGGGCGGGTCCGCGGGTGAGGACGGTCCGCCGAATTTCAGTATCAGAAACGCGCCGGAAGCGGTTATCACGCAGTAAAGCGCGGTGAACACCGCCGCGACCCAGCTCTGCGGCAGTTTTCCTGTATACGAAACAAGCGTAAACACCGCTATAAACAGTACGGTGCATATCACGCAGTATATGATAACGAGCTTCGATTTTTTACTCATATATGCTTTTATCTCCATATATAAACAATATTCGTATTATATATAATATCAAAAGAATATTAAGTTGTCAAGTCACAATGACAAAAATAAAAGAAAAATATAAAATCCACTTGAAAAAATCACGGCGGTATGATATGATAGTAAAAAATGATAACGGAGCAAACAAAAAAATGCGTATATACGGACTGCAAAAACTTTCTTTGGTGGACTATCCCGGCAAGACCGCGGCGGTGCTTTTTACGGGTGGGTGCAACTTCCGCTGCCCGTTCTGCCATAACTACGAACTTGTTATAAACCCCGGCGACCCGCTTGATCCGAAGGAGGTTTTCGGCTATCTTGAAAAGAGAAAAGGGCTGCTTGACGGCGTCGTCATAACCGGCGGCGAACCGCTTCTGCACGCGGACATATCGGAGACGGTAAAGGAAGTCAAGGCTTTGGGATACCCGGTAAAAATAGATACGAACGGCACGTTCCCCGGAAGACTTGCGGAGCTTATCACGGAGGGAAATATAGACTACGTCGCAATGGATATAAAGAACTGCAAAGAAAAGTATTTTCTCACCGCCGGCACGGATGTGGATCTTGACGCGGTGGAGAAGAGCATAATGCTTTTAAAGAACGGCGGCGTTGATTTTGAGTTCCGCACGACCGTCGTATCGCAGCTGCACGAGAGGGAAGATTTCGTGCGCATAGGACAGTGGATAAAAGGAGAAGAAAAATATTATTTACAGCGCTTCAAGGATTCCGAGAACGTCCCCTACGGAAATCTGAAGGCGCCGGACGACGATGAACTTTTATCTTATCTTGCCGAAGTACAAAAGTTTGTGCCAAACGCCGCAATAAGAGGCTTATAACAATATATAGTTTTGCCCAAAAATTTTTCTACAATATATTGAAAAAAGCTCTTGACAAATTGACATTTATGGTGTATGATATACAAGCTGGATATTATCCGAAAACGGAAAAAATAAACATTATCACAAGGAAAAGGGGACAAAAATGTATCAGGTAGTAAAGCGCGACGGAAAAGTTGTTGATTTCAACATCAAAAAGATTTCCGACGCCATAAAGAAAGCTTTTGAAGCGCAGAACAGACAGTATAATGACGACATAATAGATATGCTGGCACTCAAAGTCACATCTGACTACGAGCCGAAGATCAAAGACGGCAAGGTCGGCGTTGAAGATATACAGGACAGCGTAGAAAAAATACTTATAGACGCCGGTTACGCGGACGTTGCAAAGTGCTATATACTTTACAGAAAGAACCGCGAAAAGATCCGTAATATGAAATCCACGATCCTTGACTATAAGGATATAGTGGACAGCTACGTCAAAAACCTTGACTGGAGAGTCAAAGAAAACTCTACCGTCAAATATTCCGTCGGCGGTCTTATTTTATCTAACTCCGGCGCCATAACCGCAAACTACTGGCTCTCGGAAATATACGACCAGGAAATAGCGGACGCGCACAGAAACGCGGATATACATATTCACGACCTTAGCATGCTCACCGGCTACTGCGCCGGCTGGTCGCTCAAACAGCTCATAAAAGAGGGTCTGGGCGGCATCCCCGGAAAGATCACCTCGTCTCCGGCTTCCCACCTTGCAACGCTCTGCAACCAGATGGTCAACTTCTTGGGCATAATGCAGAACGAATGGGCGGGCGCGCAGGCGTTCTCGTCGTTTGACACTTACCTGGCTCCGTTCGTAAAGGTGGACAACCTTTCTTACAGAGACGTCAAAAAGTGCATAGAATCGTTCGTTTTCGGCGTCAACACCCCGTCAAGATGGGGCACGCAGTCTCCGTTCTCGAACATCACGCTTGACTGGACCGTTCCGAACGATCTGGCGGAGCTTCCCGCTATCGTCGGCGGCAAGGAAATGGATTTCAAATACAAGGACTGCAAGGCCGAGATGGATATGGTCAACCGCGCCTTTATCGAAATAATGATAGAGGGCGACGCGAACGGCAGAGGCTTCCAGTACCCGATCCCCACGTATTCCATTACGCGCGATTTTGACTGGTCCGATACGGAAAACAACCGTTTGCTGTTTGAAATGACGTCCAAATACGGCACGCCGTATTTCAGTAACTATATCAACAGCGATATGGAGCCTTCAGACATACGCAGCATGTGCTGCCGCCTGAGACTCGACCTGCGCGAACTGCGCAAAAAAACCGGCGGCTTCTTCGGCTCCGGCGAAAGCACCGGTTCCGTCGGCGTCGTTACGCTGAATATGCCGAGGATAGGTTATCTGTCCGCCACGAGAGAAGAATTCTTTGAGCGTCTTGACAAGCTCATGGACATCGCCGCCAGATCGCTTGA
>JAEEGW010000266.1 GCA_016280525.1 Clostridiales bacterium | reverse complement strand
TTGACCTTGACAGTATACACAACGCCGCAAGTGATTTTTTTAAAGAAGCGATACAGAGCAGATATTCGTTGATTGATTGTACGATATCATCAGAATCATTTGCGTTCGCTGATCCTGATATCCTCGTGACATTACAATGCGAATTAACGTTAAAAGACGGCAACTCTGAGTTATCGGTAGTTTGTCCATTGGTGATAATACCGTAAATATATCTGTTAAAAGGTTTCTTTAATAATTAACATACAATAGAACCGTCTGAAAACCTTACGAGGTAATCAGACGGTTTTTGTAATGAATTGCGCTGCGCGCATGAATAGCCGCAGGCGGCGTGAATTACGCTGCGCGCATTAATTGTCCTGCGGACGTGAAATGACCTGCGGTCATTTGAGGGTTCCGCGTTTGCCTTCTTTGTTGAGCTTACGGACTTTTCTTGCGAGTTTTTTGTAATCGGTCGGGAGCATACGCCAGAGCCAGTTGCCGCCGACGGTGCCGGGTACGTTCATACGGTACTCTTCTCCGAGGCCGAGCAGATCCTGCATCGGTACGACCGCCGTATCGGCGACGGATCCGAAAGCCGCTTTGAGCATATACGGGAGTACGTCTTCGCCGTCTTCTTCCATACCGAGCGCTTTTCTGCAGCGGGCTTTGACCTCGGGCGCGGCGTTGTTCCACCAGCCGAGAGTAGTATTGTTGTCGTGCGTGCCGGTGTAAACAAAACTGTTTTTCGTATGGTTCTTCGGCAGATCGCCCGAGTCTTCGCCGTCAAAGGCGAACTGCAGTACCTTCATTCCCGGATATCCGCAGTATGCGAGCAGATCGCGCACGGTCTGATTGACGACGCCGAGGTCTTCTGCTACGATATGAAGATCGGGCAGCTGTTCTTTTATCTTATCGAACAGTTTTTTGCCGGGGCCGATCTCGTATTTGCCGTGAAGCGCCGTCGGTTCGCTCGACGGTATTGCGTAATAATTCGCAAATCCGATAAAGTGGTCTATTCGGAGCAGATCGAACATTTCGCCGAGGGCTCTCAATCTGCTTATCCACCACGCATATCCGGTCGCCTCGTGTCTGTCCCACGCGTAAAGCGGGTTGCCCCATCTCTGACCGGTCTCTGAGAAATAATCCGGCGGCACGCCCGCGATACGTACGGGCCTGCATTCTTCGTCAAGCTCGAACATCTCGGGTGCGAGCCACACGTCAGCCGAGTCTTCGGAAACGTAGATCGGCATATCGCCCATCAGCTTCACTCCCTTGCTTTTCGCGTATTCGTGGAGCTTCGACCACTGATCGAAGAACAGGTACTGTTCGTAGACGTAGTAATTTATCTCTTTGGCAAGTTTTCTTTTGTACTTTCTGACCGTTTCGGGATCTCTCAAGCGGATCTTCTGATCCGGCCATTCCATCCACGATATCTCGTTGAAGCTCGTTTTTATCGCAAAAAACAGCGCGAAATCACGTGCCCACGGATGGCTTTTTTCAAACGCTTTGATCTCTTTCGACAGTTTTTTATACGAGCAGTCGAACGAGAGCTTCATAAGCTCGCGGTGCTGACGCTTGACCGCCTCAAAATCGACGAATTCTCCGTCAGGGCACGGTTTGTACGAGCCTTCCGGCAAAAGTCCCTCCGCCTCGAGCGTCTGCAGATCGATGACGAGAGGGTTGCCCGCGAAAGTCGAACTGCTCTGATACGGCGATTCGGCGTAGCCGGTCGGGCCGATCGGCAGCATCTGCCAGACTGTCATACCCGCGTCTTTTATAAAGTCGATGAATTCGTACGCCGCTTTGCCGAGCGTGCCTATGCCGCCGACCGACGGCAGCGAGGTGATATGTAAAAGAACTCCGCTTTGTCTCATGATCATTGCCTCCGGATATTATTTCTCTGCTCTCATATTTTAGCATATTTTATCCGATAAGTCAACCGATTTATCAAATTAAATGATTTTATTTCTTTCGGCGCGCAGCTGTCAAAAAATATTATCCGGATTCTGAACTGCCGGTCAATGAAAAGCCTTTGTCGGCTATATGGATAAGGATCACAGGCTTCATTGCAGAACGTGATATATCAAATTTAACCCTTCAAAATTTAATTTCTTTTCAGTTGCCATGTCTTGACATTTCTCCTGCTTTGTAGTATAATGAAAATGGATAAGAGGCAACAAAGTACTAAATAATAACCGGAGGATAACCATGAAGAAACTGTTCATAACGCTTGCATGCATCGTTACGTTCGCCGCGGCGCTTGCTCTTTCCGCTTTAGCCATACGCACGGATAACGGAGTCCTTGTATACGACGCGGATCGCATAGAGGAGATCCTTAACTGCGAGGCGGGAGAGCGCGATATCACATGGAACGTGCCGTTTCTTGCAAGCGAGCCGAAAATTGACGGCGTAATAGGTGAAGGCGAATATATGCCGTTTGAAGACTATATGCCGTATATGTCAAAAGCGGCGTTCGGCAAAACAAGCGAAAAAACGTTCCAGGAGTTTATAGACGCGACGGAAGACAACATACTCGACGCGTACTGGGGCTGGGACGGAACGTATCTTTATATCGCGTTCACGGTGCATCTGGTCAACGGATACCATTGCGACCCCGAGGCGGATTACGGCAGCAGTATACTCTTGTATAACGCAAACTGCCTGCAGCTCGGTTTTGCCGACCCGGAGGCGACAGGCAAGGACAAAAGCTATAATGAAATAGGCTTCGGCGTGAACAGCGAGGACGGGCATCTGCTTGTTGAAAGCTGGGCGGGGCAGTATCTGCCCGAAGCCGGAACGGACTTCATGGGTGAATACGACAGAAGAAACGAGACCGTAACGTATGAAATACGTCTTCGCGCGCAGTCTCTGCTCGGCTTGACGGACAGAGCGCCGCAGAACGGAGATCAGCTCAATTACGCCTTTGTATTCGCTTTGAACGGTGATTCATACGAAACGGGCGAGGTCTGGCAGCTTCTGTTCTGCCACGGCATAGGTGCTCAGTATTCCATGAAGCTGAACGAGTATTTTGCAAGGATAACCTTTACCGGCAAGCCGGACAACGTTGAAGGCGAGGTCATAAATTACACGGGTCTTGATGAAAACGAGCAGAGATACGGGCTTCTCACGTTCGCGGACATGAGCCTTGAGGCTGTAACGGACGCGATAAAAACGGAAAACGCCCGGGTTGAGCGCACGGAGGAAAACGGAGAGGCGTTTTTAAGATTTTATCCCGGCGAAGGCGAGGGCATACCGTACTTCTACTTTATCCCGGGACGCATGCTTGCGGACAACGTAAGCACCGTGGCGGTCAAATATCGCACCTCTTCCCCGCACGTTGAAGACCTCGGCATTGTGTACCGCAATATGTTCACGGAGTATATCGATCCCGATTACTACTATACGGAAACGGTCGGCAACGACGGCGAATGGCACGTCGTGCTGTTCGATATGGAAGGCGAGGACGGCTGGACGCACTTTATCGTAGATCTCGGCATCGTCGCTTTCCAGGATGGCGCGTCTGCCGACGAATACGTCGATATAGCGTGGATCAAGGGCTATACGGACGACCCGCGGGATATGTATTCGGACATGATATACAAAAAACAGAGCGCCGCATCGGAGACGCAGACGGAGACCGGGACGGAAGCCGAAACCGAAACGGAGACCGATACACAGACCGTAACGGACGCGGCGACAGACGCTCCCGAAACGAAAAAGCAGGATACCGGCGATAAAGACGTCAAAAACCCGGGCAAATTCAACCCGTTGTTCGTTATAATCCCCGCAGCCGCAGTCGCGATAATCGCCGCCATCTGCATTGTACTTTTCCTCAAAAAGAAGAATAAAAAAGCAGATCCGCAATAAAAATACCCGATAAAGCGATATAAACCACTTGACAAACTATTGTTTT
>JAEEGW010000265.1 GCA_016280525.1 Clostridiales bacterium | reverse complement strand
GCGCCAGGCTGTCAGTCCGGTGGGCGGAAGCCGCCGCGGCGTTATACGCATAAACGAGTTTTTAAAGGACAGGACCGGACGGGATGACGGGATGCTCGACACGGATCAATGGCTTCTGATACCGGAATACGCGCTTGCAGAGGTGACAAACGGAGAGATCTTTTATGACGGCTCGGGCGAGTTTACGAAAATAAGAGAATATCTGTCAGATATGCCGGAGGACGTCAGAAAAAAAAGACTTGCCGGCTCGCTTATCATCATGGCGCAGTCCGGGCAGTATAATTATATGCGCTGTATTAAGCACGGCGAAGCCGCCGCGGCGCAGCTTGCGGTGTTTGAATTCGTAAAAGCCGCGATACAGGCCGCGTTTTTGCTGAACAGGCGGTATATGCCGTATTACAAATGGTCTTTCAGAGCTTTGCGGGAGCTGCCGCTTCTCTGCTCATTGAGCGATACGTTTGAGTTTCTTTTGACAACGGAAAACAACGCGGACTTATATGAGACGAAATACTATATAATCGAAGACATAGCGTCGACAGTCATTTCCGCGCTTCAGGAACAGCGGCTTACGGAAGCAATCTGCGGCGATCTTGAAAAGCACGCGTATTCCGTAAACGACGGGATAAAGGATCAGTATATAAGGAATCTGAGTATATTCCACACGGTATAAAAAACGGGGCTGTCGCATTTGCGGCAGCCTTAATGAATTGTGCCTTGGCACAATTCAATTCATGACGGTTTACCGTCAATTCATGATGTGCAAGCATCAATTCATGGCGAAGCCAATTCATTTAAACGTAAAAATTTACTGCTGTTTATGAATTGCGCCGCAAGGCGGTGCGTGAATTGTGTCTAACGACACATGAATTGCCCTACGGGAACACCCAATGCTCATCAATTCGCATCGGGGAACCCCTAAGGTGTGAATTGTCCTGACGGACGTGAATTGTCCCTTACGGGACATTAAAGGGGCTGCATAACACGACAGCCCCGTTTTTTATTTAATAACTCCGGATAAGATTATTCCGTCAAAAACAACGTATCCGTACTCTTCCCGGTCCGCGTCCTGCTCTGCCGGGACAAGCCCTTCGTACCAGTCTATGCGAGAGGTTCCGTCTTTATTGACGCGGCTTATGAACGTTCTGTCAAGCGTGCCGCGGTAGCAGTATTTCGTAAGCGAATCGTCCGTCATACTGCATTTAAAAGCGTCTTTCAGCTCGCCGTTTACGTCAAGCGATATTTCAAAGCTTTTGTTCTCCGCGCTGTAATTCATGACGTACACGTACGAATCGCCGTTTTTCTTGCAGCCGTACTGCGCCGTGTATTCGTCCTGAGTGTACGTTTTTTCCTCAAAGCCGCGCAGGGCGAAATAAATATTCAGCGTGTTTTCCGCGTTATCGTCAAAAAACATCTCGGCTATCTCCGCCAGCTCGTCGCTGTGCTTATACGCCGTTATGCCGTATGCGTACTTCTGACCCAAAAGCGAGTTTATGGCCGCCTCCGTATTGGCAAAATACGCGCTGTTATTTTCCTTGTACTGCAAAAACAGCTCTCTGTAATCTTTGTAGCGCGTTGATTCCGGCGCTGCAGGAAACGTAGGCTCTATGTTATTTATCAGGCTGTCCAGAACGTCCGGCGGCGATTGCGTGCACGAGCACAAAAGAAGCAATACCGCCGAAAGCGCCGGCAAAACACACCGCCGCAGCAATTTCAAAATAATATCCACCTTTTTGGTTATTTGCGTTAATATGCAAGGATTATATACTATTTTATGATTTATTGCAATAGTTTATTAAAAATGTTTACAATTAAATTTGCAAAATCCGAAACCAGTTTACGGCGTTTTTTTATTTTTTCCGCTTTTTTATGACAATTACGGCGACGACCGCGCATACAGCGACGGCTGCCGCGGCGGCCGCGGCGATGATTATCCATTTGCCGCCCGCCGTTTTTTCTTCCGTCTGCGTATCACTTTCCGCTTCCGTCTGCGTTTCGGTCTCCGTTTCAGTCACCGGCTCCGTTTCAGTTGGTTTTTCGCGCACCGTCACCACGGCTCCGCTGATTTTCGTTTTGTCCTCGGATATTACAGAAATTACGGTCACACCCTCTTTTTCCGCGTAGATGACGCCGTCCTTTACGCTTACGGAATCGCCGGACAGCGAAAGCGTGTAAGGAATATTGCCGTTAATCAGGCCGAGAGGCGCGGACGCTCCGTCAGATAATTCAAGCTCAATAACGTGGTTTTCAAAATCAAGCTTGTCGTTCTGCATCTCTTCTCCGCCATCGCCCGAATACAGCTCGTCCACCGACAGGACCCTGTCGTAGAGCCGTACGGTATCTATACTGCCGCCGTACGCGAACGTTCCGTCGTTTAACGTGCCGATAGACATATCGTGTACCGTTTCTCTGATCTTTCCGGGTATGTCTTTTGACGAGACCTCTTTGCCGTTTTCGTAAACCGTGATCTTGCCGCCGCTGAATATGAACGCAAGCTGTCTCCAGCCGGAGCCTTTATTTATGTTGTAGCCGAGATTGAAGTCGCCGCAGTCCGGCGCGTACATATAAAGCAGCCCGGATCTCGTGTAGAATTCAAAATGCCCGGTTTCCTTCGGTCCTTTTGCCAGAAGCAGGTTGAAGCCGTCAGACGCTTTTCCGTTTATCCACATCGTTATGCTCTTGCCTTCGCCGAACGTGTAGGATACGTTTCTGACCTGCGCGCCGCGTCCGGCTGACGTCAGAAGCGCGCGGCCGCTCTGCCCCTCGTCCGTATAGAACGGCTCGCCGACCACGTCTTCTATCGGCGCGGAAAACTGACCTTTGCTGTATGATATTCCGTTTTCGCCTTCTTCAAAATCCACGGACATATAAAGTCCCTGATCTATATCAAGCTCTACGTAACCCGTTCCGTTTCCGGCGCGTTTGGTGTCCGTTACGTTAATTATGCCGAGAGTATACCCGGTTTTTTC
>JAEEGW010000264.1 GCA_016280525.1 Clostridiales bacterium | reverse complement strand
ATTCGTTCTTCTGGTGTAAAATGAGTATACGGCTTCATTTTGTCCTCCGTGCATTATGTTTGTGTGGGAACTTCATTTTACACCTTGGACATCTTGAAGTCAATATTTATTTTTGTTGCACTTGATATTATAGCATGCCGGGGAGCCCTCCTCAGGGGTATGCTCGCGTGCGGCTAAAGCCGCAAAAAAGCCCCGATAATATATCGGGGGAATTGTGGGGTTTGGGGTAAAAAGGGCGGGCGATCAGTGATCGCCCCTACATTCTGAATTCTTAATTCTCATGACCTCGTCGTACGCACGCATGATGCCGAGGCGTCCCGTCTCGTACGTCAGACCGCCCTGAAAATAGACGGTGTACGGCGGGCGGATGGGTGCGTCCGCGGAAAGCTCTATCGACGCGCCGGACGTGAACGTGCCCGCAGCCATGATGACCTTGTCGTTATATCCCGGCATATCCCACGGCTCCGGCGTCACGTATGAATCGACGGGCGAGCCGGACTGTATGCCGCGGCAGAAAGCGCATATCTTTTCAGCCGAGCCTAAATCTACTGCCTGAATTATATCGTATCTTTCATCGTCGTACGCCGGTACAGTCTTATATCCGGCTTTCGTAAACAGATACGCGGCGAGCGCGGCGGATTTGAGCGCCGCGGCGACTACGGTCGGGGCAAAGAACAGGCCCTGATACATCGCTCTGTTTTCGTATAGCGATGCGCCGACCTCCGCGCCGATGCCCGGACACGTGAAACGGTACGAGCAAAGCTCTACCGCCTTTTTTGTTCCCGCAAGATAACCGCCCGTGCGGCAGAGACCGCCGCCGGGATTCTTTATAAGCGAGCCTATCTGCAAGTCCGCGCCGACCGCGACGGGCTCGGTCGCCTCCGTAAACTCACCGTAGCAGTTGTCGACTACGACGTAAGCGGAGCTGACAGAATGTACGAGCGCGGAAAGTTCTTTTATCTCGGCGACCGAAAGCGTTCTTCTGTCCGCCGCGTAGCCTTTTGACCGCTGTACGAAAACCATTTTCACGCCGCCGGATTTCAGCCGCTTTTCAATTGCCGAAAGATCAAGTTTTCCGTCTTCGGTCATATTTATCTGTTCGTATTTTACGCCGAAATCAGCTAAAGAACCGTTACCCGGCCCGCCGGATAAACCTATCACCTCGTCAAGCGTGTCGTACGGCTTGCCGGTGACCGAAAGCATCACGTCGCCGGGGCGGAGAAGTCCGAAAAGTCCGATAGCCAGCGCGTGCGTGCCGCACGTTATCTGCTGACGGACGAGAGCCGCCTCGCAGCCGAAAACGCGTGCGTATATCTGCTCCAGCGTGTCGCGCCCCTTGTCGTCGTAACCGTAGCCGGTCGTGCCGTGAAGATGAGCTTCGGACACACGAAATTCGGCAAAAGCGCCCATTATCTTCTCCGAGCAGATTCGTGCGACTTCGTCAAACCTTGAAAAAACCGGGGCAAGCTCCCTCTCCGCGTTTTGTGTCGCGGAGAGGGTATTTTTGCTTATTTCGCTCATAGCTGTGCGGCGCAGGCGGCGACTGCCAGATCGATGCAGGCTTCAACGTCGCCCATGTCTATCATCTCGCTCTGCGAGTGGCAGAAACGCACGGGTATGGAGATACATCCGGCGCGCGAACCGCCGGCGACCGTCTGCATCGAGCAGGTGTCCGTGCCGCCGTAAGTCAGAACTTCCGTCTGATACGGTATTTTGTTTTCCTTTGCAAGCTCCATAAGGCTTGATACGAGCTTCTGATCGCACATAACGGAGCTGTCTTTTACCTTTATCGCGGCGCCTCCGCCGAGCTTGACGGTCTGGTTCGTGGACGCGTTTACAACGTCGCCGGACGGCGTTACGTCAAACGCTATGCCGATATCCGGGCGGACCGTGAACGAAGCGGCGTGTGAGCCGCGGCAGCCGACCTCCTCCTGAACGGAGAACACGAAATAGATATCGTCTTTTGTCTCTTTGAGCTTCTTTGCCGCTTCTATCATAACGTAGCAGCCTATCCTGTCGTCAAAAGGTCTGCCGACGTATTTTTTGCCGTAAAGCTTTACGCAGTCGGACACAACGGCGCAGCCCTCGCCGACCTTTACTTTGCGTTCCGCCTCGCTCTTTTTGCTGACGCCGAGATCGATATAGAACTTGTCCGGGGCGATATCCTTAGGCTCGACTCTGCCCTCGGGAACGATTATTCCCGTTGCGCCGCCCTCGAATTTTACGGTGTTGTATGCCGCCGCAACGTAGTTAATTCCGCCCACGGGGGAAACTCTGACAAGACCGTTGTCCTGGATGTACGTCACTATAAAGCCTATCTCATCCATGTGCGCGCAGAACATTATTTTCTTTTTGTTTTTGCCTTTGCCCTTTTTCAAGGCTATGACGCTGCCGAGCGGATCGATGCTCGCCTCGTCAACGTACGGCTCTATCATTTCTTTCAGTTTCGCGGCGATCTTACCCTCGCGAGAGGATATGCCCTGAATTTTCATAATGGTTTTAAGATCGTTTATCATATTCTTAATCTCCTTTATTTAACCGGTGTTTCATCGACCTTGCACAGCGCTATATGCTTTGCAAGCTCAAACATGGAATCGTAATCTTTGCTGTTCATAACGCACGAGGCGGAATGGATGTATCTTGTGGGGCATGACAGCGCAACGGTCTTGACGCCGCCTGCGGCTTTGTGTATATGTCCCGCGTCGTTTCCGCCGGAGACGTATTTTTTAAGCTGGCAGGGAATGCCGTGCTTTTTGCCCAAACCCATTGCAAACTCCACCATTTCCGGCAAGTAAGCCGTGCCGTAGTCCATAACCGAAACAGTCGGACCTTCGCCGGTCTTTGCAACGCGCTTTTGTTCCGCTGTGCCCGCTATATCGCCTACCGCCGTGGCTTCAAGCACTACTGCCATGTCCGGCTGTATGCGGTTCGCGGCTAACACCGCGCCGGAGCGCCCGACCTCTTCACGCACGGTGAAGCAGAAGTAAAGGTCAAAGTCCGGTTTTATTTTGTTTTCGTGTATGTAGTTTATGATATCGCAGAGTATCGCGCAGCCGAGCCTGTCGTCTATCGCCTTGCCCTTTATCATACCGTCGCCGAATTTTACAAAATCCGAATCGAATACCGCGTAATCACCGACGGATACGTATTTTTCCGCGTCCTCTTTTGATACAGCACCGATGTCGATATACATATGGTCTATGGGCGTGGCTTTTCCGCGTTCCTCCCACGACTGCTGATGTATCGCCTTTGAGGCTATCAGACCGTTTATCTTTTCTTTGCCGTAATCGCCGACGAACAGCTTTCTGCCGCAGAGGACCTTTACGTCAAAGCCGCCGACAGGCTGGAAATAGATGTATCCGTGCTCGTCAATGGAGGAGACCATAAGTCCCACCTCGTCCATGTGGGCGGAGAGCATCAGTTTTTTGTTTGTTTTGCCTTTTATTTTGTAAATGTGATCGCCTATGAAGTCCGTTATATGCTCGTCGTATTTGCCTTTTATCTCGGCTTCTATTATGTCCGCAACTTCGTATTCGCAGCTTGTGGGGCCGAACGCCTGGCAAAGCTTTTCAAGCAGTTCTAAACTTTTAGCCATTGTTATCACCTCCAAGCTCTTTCATAAATCCGGCGGCGAGGGCTGCGGTGTCCGCTACGTCCTGCAAAGACACGACCTCGCTGTACGTGTGCATATTTTTAAGCGGTATCGAGATCAGGACCGTCGGCACGCCCAAACCTACGAGCGGTATGTCGTTCGCGTTCGTTCCCGTGCTCGTCGCCTCAACGCATACGGTGTGCTTATAGTTGTTTTTCTTTGCGAATTCTATAAGACGCTTCGTAAGACGGACGTCCGTTATGGCTGAAAGCGAGATCTCCGGTCCGTCGCCGACAGTTGTCTTTCTTTTCGCGTCCTTGCCGCACTCCGGTACCCATGCGCAGCAGACGTCGGAGACTATCGCGTAATCGGGCTTCAGCTCGTACACCGCCGCGACGACAGCGCGAGATATCTCTTCTTTCGTGGAGAGGAGAAGTATCAGCTCGCCTTCGTAGCCTTCGTTTATGAGCTGTTCTATCGCCGCTATACCGGCAACGGCGCAGATCTTGTCGTCAAAGCCCTTGCCGCAGATACGGCCGTTTTGCAGCTTCGTCAGCTTGAAGCGGTAGCCGACGGGAGTGCCTATAGGTATAAGCTCCTCGGCTTTTTCTTTTGATAAGCCCGTGTCGATCATAAGCTGATCGATTTTAGGCAAAACCGATCTGTCACCGGTCTGAAGATGCGGCGGCGTGGAAACGATAACGCCGTACAACGTTTCTTTTCCGTAGATGGTGACGTCCGCCGCCTGAAGTATGCGCGTGTCAAGTCCGCCGATATTTGTAAAACGCAAGAAACCGTTTTCAAGTATCTCGGTCACCATCATGCCCACCTCGTCCATGTGCGCGTCGAACATTATGCGCGGATATCCCGGCTTTTTCGCGTGACGTATGAACACGTAGCTGCCGGCGGGCTCGCGGCGCATTTCGTCAAAGTATTTGTCGCGTATGTACTGCAGGGCGTCCTGTTGTCCGTGCTCAAAGCCGGAAACGGAACAGCCGCAGGTCAGCCGCGACGTTAAATCGAATAGGTCTGCCATTTTTTATATCCTTTCGTATATTAAATTCAGAATTATGAATTAAGAATTCAGAATTAAGGTGTCGGCGTAGCCGACGATCTGTGCGCCGTTCCGGGAACCCCCGTTGCTCACTCTGTTCGCAACCGGGAACCCCTCACCCGGCGCTCTTGGGTGGTCCCACCCCTCAATACCCCCCAAACCCCCTCTTTCCCCTCCGGAACCCCCGTTGCTCACTCTGTTCGCAGCGGGGAACCCCTCGGCCCCCTCCCGTCATTCTACGAATGAGGGGCGCGAACATCAGGCGCGTCGGGCGGTGGGGGGATGCCGACGCGCGCGGCTTTCGTCGCGAAAGCCCCGAAACTTCGGGGGGAAGGCGGGGGTTTGGGGGCGGATAAGGGGGGCGGGGGAGTCCCCAAGATCAAAACTTCTTTACTATCTCTTTATATATTTTCCCGCGCTCTTCAAAGTTCTTGAAACGGTCGAAGCTCGCAGCGGCGGGAGAGAGGATGACTACGTCGCCGGAGTCGGCGGCGTCCTTTGCCGCGTATACGGCTTTTTCAAAATCCGGCTCCTTTATTATTTCAAAGTCCGCGGGGATACCGTGAGCTTCAAGCGCTTTGAATATCTTTTCTGCGTTCTGTCCGGTCAAAACCGCCGTGTGCGCGTGTGCGAAAAGCGGCTCGCACAGCGGCTCGTAGTCAAGATTCTTGTCGTAGCCGCCCAAAATAACGACTACGGGAGTGGTAAAGCACGACAGCGCGGCTATCGTCCTTGTGGGCGAGGAGTCTATTGATCCGTTGTAGTATTTTACGCCGTCAAGTTCGCGCACGAATTCAAGACGGTGTTCGACGCCGCCGAATTCTTTTGCCACCTCATAAACGGCTTCTTTTGATACGTATCCCGCCGTCAGCGCTATGGCTGTCATATAGTTTTCCACGTTGTGCCTGCCGACAAGACGTATGTCCGACGTGTTTATCACCTTTTCCACTGTACCGTTCTGTTTCAGATATATAACGCCGTTTTCTTCATACACGGCGTTATCGGCATCCGGCGTACGCTTTGACGAGAAGAAATAAACGCTGCCCGGCGCTTTATCCGCAAGCTGCCTTGTTATATCGTTTTCATAATTCAGAACGACTCTGTCTGACTTTGACTGATGCGTGAAAATGTTCGTTTTCGCGTCTATATATTCCTGCATATCCGTATGCCAGTTCAGGTGGTTGGGCGTTACGTTCGTTATCGCGGCGATATGCGGCGACTGTACCATTCTGTGAAGCTGGAAAGACGAAAGCTCGACCACGCACAGATCGGTCGGTTTTATCTCTTCAATATGTCCGATAAGCGGCGTGCCTATGTTGCCGCCGAGCCATATTTTCCTGCCCGAGCCGTCAAGCTCCGCCTGTTTTTTTAAGATCAGCGAGGTGACGGTCGTAGTCGTCGTTTTGCCGTCCGAGCCGGTTATGCCGATTATCTCACACGGGCAAAGCTCAAAAAACAGCTCCATTTCGCTTGAAAGGACCGCGCCTTTCGCGGACGCCGCCGCAAGCTCCGGTATATCGTACCGTATGCCCGGCGCTCTGAATATGACCTCATCGTCAAGCCCGGACAGATAATCCCGTCCGCATACGAATTTTATACCGAGAGAAGACAGTTTTTCATAAACTTCGCCAAGTTCCCCCGGCGTTTTTTTATCGCGCGCGGTGACTACCGCCCCGCAGCCGCTTAAAAATTCGGCGAGCGGCGCGTTGCTCACGCCCATTCCGATGACGGATACGCGCTTACCGCAAATATGTTTTTTGTATTCTGACAGTTTCATATAAGCTCCGATTTATTTACTGTATGTATTATATAATGGAATTTCAGTTTATGCAATACAAAAAGATAAAATAATTCCAAAATTTTGCCGTATTTGCCGTAAATTTCGATAAAAATTGCGCTCAAATTTTCAAAATCGTCTTGAAAAATAAAATTATTGTGTTATAATATATTTTGTATATTTATATCCCGGAGTTTTTTATATGGAATTTATCTTCTCCGAAAATACAAAAGACTTAAAGCCGTCCGCGATAAGGGAGATATTCAAATCGCTGACTGACCCGTCCGTCATATCGTTTGCCGCGGGCAATCCGTCGCCGCAGAGCTTCCCCGTTTCGTATTTCAGACGTTTTACGGACGAGGTGCTGGACAACAACGCGGACGCCGCGCTTCAGTACGGCATAACGGAGGGCTACACGCCGCTGCGCGAAGACGTGCTCGCACGGAACAAGCGCGTCTTCGGCATAGGCGAAGAGTTTGACGCCGCGATAATCACCTCCGGCGGTCAGCAGGGCATAGATCTGACCGCAAAGGTGCTTTGCAGCCGCGGTGATACGGTCATATGCGAGGAGCCGACGTTTATAGGCGCGCTGAACGCCTTCCGCGCTCACGGTTTGCACACCGCGGGCGTACCGATGCGCGGCGATTCGATAGACCCGGACGAACTTGAAAAAGTTATAAAGAGCGCGAAAAACCCGAGACTGCTTTATCTCATACCGACGTTCCAGAACCCGACGGGCAGGACGATGCCGTTTGAAGTAAGAAAACGCTGTCTTGAAATAGCGGAAAAATATGATCTGATAATACTTGAAGACAATCCTTACG
This sequence comes from Clostridiales bacterium, assembly GCA_016280525.1. Classification (GTDB taxonomy): domain Bacteria; phylum Bacillota; class Clostridia; order Oscillospirales; family CAG-272; genus UBA1248. The sequence continues at coordinate 4,231 of JAEEGW010000264.1, read as the reverse complement.
GAGAGCTGCGGTTTGAGGGTGAGGACGTGCCGACGATAAAGAGTATGGATAAAACGGGCAGGGTAGTGTACTGCAGCTCGTTTTCAAAGATCTTATCGTCCGGCATGCGCGTGGGATACGTTATAGCTCACGGCGATATAGCGACAAAGATCGCCGTCTGCAAGCAGGTGAACGACGTGCATACCAATCTGCTTTTCCAGATGGTCTGTCACAAGTTCTTAACCGAATTCGATCTTGACGCGCATATAAAAAACATCCGCGGTCTATACCGCAAAAAATCCGCGCTTATGCTTAAGTGCTTAGATGAAATAGACGGCGGCCGCATAGAATATACAAGACCGAACGGAGGTCTGTTCATCTGGGCGTCGCTTAACGGATGTGAAGATCACGACGCTTTTGTAAAAAAACTCGTGTCAAAAAAACTCGCGGTCGTGCCGGGAAGCACGTTCAGCTGCGATCTGAGCCGCCCCGCGCAGGGCTTCCGTCTGAATTACTCAACGCCGTCGGACGAACAGATAATAAAAGGCGTCGCGATATTAAAAGAAACAATAAATGAATTGCATTAAGGATACAGAAAATGGAAAACGAAAAGAAAAAAACGGTATTTTCCGGAATTCAGCCGTCCGGAAATCTTACGGTAGGCAATTACTTAGGCGCGCTGCGTAATTTCTCGCAGTATTCGGACGATCACACGTGCTTATACTGCGTAGTGGATCAGCACGCCATAACGGTCAGACAGGATCCGGCGGAGCTCCGCAGAAGGACGTACGAGGTGCTGGCGCTTTATATCGCCTGCGGACTTGACCCGGAAAAGAATATAGTTTACGTGCAGAGCCACGTTCCGGCGCACGCGCAGCTTGCGTGGGTGCTTGACTGCTTTACCATGTTCGGCGAGCTTTCACGCATGACGCAGTTCAAGGATAAGTCCGCAAAAAACGCGGATAATATAAACGCGGGCCTGTTCACTTATCCCGTTCTCATGGCGGCGGATATACTTTTATACCAGGCGGATCTCGTTCCGATTGGCGAGGATCAGAAACAGCATCTGGAGCTTACGCGCGATATCGCAAACCGTTTCAATTCCGTTTACGGTCCGACCTTCACCGTGCCGGAGCCGGTCATAAGAAAAACGGGCGCAAAGATACAGTCGCTTCAGGAGCCGGAGAAGAAAATGTCCAAATCCGACCCGAACGAAAACGCGGTGGTGCGTATACTTGACGACAAAGACACGATAATACGCAAATTCAAGCGTGCCGTCACGGATTCGGACACGGTAGTCCGCCGCGGCGACGACAAGCCGGGTATATCAAACCTTATGACGATATATTCGTGCTTTACCGGCAAAACGGACGCGGAAATAGAAGCGGAATTTGCGGGCAAAGGCTACGGCGATTTCAAGGCGGCGGTCGGCGAGGCGTGCGCGGCTGAGCTTGCGCCGCTTCAGGCGGAATACAAAAAACTGCTTGCGGACAAGGCTTATCTTGAATCCATAATGAAAACGAACGCGGAAAAAGCGGCGTATTTAGCCCGCCGCACGTTATCGAAAGTTTACAGAAAAGTAGGTTTTACGTCAGTCTGACGATGATACTATGAAAAAATACAGCAAAGAAAAACTGAAAAAGAAAAACAAGCAGGCGCCGCAGCTGTCAAAGCTCGGGTTCAGGATCTTAGCCGTTATAAGCGCTCTGCTTATAGTCGGCATCGGACTGCTCTGCACATCGCCGTCAAAGGCGGCGGACGAGGCGCCGTATTTCCCGCCCGATATTGACACGGACGAGATAATAACGGAAGAAGAGACGGCCGAGCCGGAGACGGAACCGGCAACTGAAGCGCAGACGCTTATAGAGTTTGAAACGGGCGACGTTACCTATGAGGAGACCGAGCCGGATACGGACACGACGGAAGCCGGCACGGAAGAGGTCACGACGGAGCCGGTAACTACCGAGCCGGTAACTACGGAACCTGTAACGGAGCCGCCCGCCACGGAGACGGAAAAGGTAGAGCCGAAGGATCCGGCCGGCAAGCAGAGCTACCGTGAATACAACGGCAGAGAATACGGCGAAAACGAGAGCTTCGTTGGCGAATACAAAACGGACAGAGTGTCGATCGGCGTATCAAACGTCAGATACGGAGATATAAGCTATTATATCTGCGATATAAAGATCAAGTCCGTCAAGGACTTCCACACGGCTTTTGCAAACAACAGCATATCCGGCAGAGCCTATACTTCAAAAATAGCGCAGTCCGTAGGTGCGGGCTTTGCGGTCAACGGAGATTTCTGCGGTTACCGCGCGTCCGGCATAATAATCCGCGAGGGCGGTCTTTACAGAAACAAAAGATCGGACAACTGGGATCTGTGTTATATCAACAAATACGGAGATCTGATAACCTGCAAAAACGATAAAGAAGACGGCAAGGCGCTCGTCAACGGCGGCGCGTGGCAGTCGTGGTGCTTCGGTCCCACGCTCGTGGAAAATTACAGAGCGCTCTCCAACAGCGAGCTCAATACCCCGGACCTGAGCCGCAAGGACTGGGCGAGAGAGCCGAGAACGGTCATAGCTCAGATAGACGAGCTGCATTATATGATAATCGTGGTGGACGCAAAGCGCGTGCCTAACGGCATAGGCGGCTGGAACACCGTGGGCGGCATGAATTTTGACGAGCTGGCGGCAACGTGCGCTTCTCTCGGCTGCAAGACCGCGTACAACCTTGACGGCGGCGGCTCGGCTACGCTTTATCTTAACGGCAAGGTAGTGAACGAACCGTCCGGCGGCGGCGAAAGACAGATAAGCGATATAATCTATTTTAAATAACGGTGGATAAATGGAATTCAAAACAGACAATTACGTTATACTGATACCGGCGTACAAACCCGTGTTTGACGAGATGGTGCCTTTTATAAAGGAACTGCGCGAAAGCTACGATAAGATCGTCTGCGTGGACGACGGCGGCGGGGAAGAGTTCAAAAACGTCTTTGACGAATGTGAAGCTCTCGGCTGCGTGGTTTTAAAGCACGAGGTAAACCGCGGCAAAGGCGCGGCTCTGCGCACGGGTTTGAGCTACATAAAAGATGAACTGAAAGACGCCGGCGGCGTCATAACCGCGGACTGCGACGGTCAGCATTCGGTGCCGGATATAAAAAAGGTCACGGAAGCTCTTTTCGAGCATCCGGACGATATGATTATAGGCGGCAGGAGATTTGACAAGGACGTGCCTTTCAGATCGCAGTTCGGTAATACGTTTACCCGCATATTATTCAAACTCGCAACGGGCATTTCCGTTTACGATACGCAGACGGGTCTGCGCGGTTTCCCGATGTCGCTTTTGCCGGAGATGATAGAGCTGCCGGGCGACAGATACGAATACGAGATGAATATGCTCCTGAAGCTGCGCGACTGGGGCGTCGCCCCGTACGAGGTCACGATAGCGACGATTTATTTGAACGAAAACAAGGGCAGCCATTTCAACGCGTTCAGGGACGGGCTCCGCATAGCCGGGCGCATACTCAAATACACCGCGGGAAGCATTTTGTCCTTCCTTTTAGACTGGGTAGTCTTCATCCTCCTTATGACGCTGGCGTTTTCCGGCGTGGGAGAGAATATAAAATACGCGTTCTCTTTCGGTATCGCCCGTGTCATATCGTCTGCGTTCAATTATATCTATAACAGAAAAGCCGTTTTCGGCGGCAAGAACTACGAGCGCGGCGCAACCCTGCGGTATTTCATCCTTGTTACCGTCGTTCTCGTGCTCGGTATGCTCGTCCAGAGACTTACGGCGTATATCCCCGGCGGCGACACGGTCCATTCCGTGATCAAACTCATATACGACGGTGTCATGTTCGTCGTAAACTATATCTTACAGCGTGATTTCGTATTCAAGATCAAAAAGAGAAAGAAAAAACTATGATACAGATATTAAAAAGCGGCCTTTTGTCGTTTCACGGGGCGTTCGTCGCCGCGGCGGTCGTGCTTTTGATACTTTACGCGTTTTACTACACGTCAAAGCACAAGTATGACACTGCCACGCTTATGTATATAACTCCGGCGGCGATATTTTTCGGTTTTGCCGGTGCGAGACTGATGTACGTCACGATATGCGACCAGCTTTATATAGAACCCGCGGACAAATGGCGGCTTACGGACGGCGGCTACGCGCTCTACGGCGCGGCGGCGGGCGTCGTTATAACGGTCATCGCCTGGTGGCTCATAACAAAAAGGCGCTTCAGCCTGCT
>JAEEGW010000263.1 GCA_016280525.1 Clostridiales bacterium | reverse complement strand
CGATATAGAGGGTGAGGTCGACACGTGCTGGGCGAGGTACGCGGGCGTAGATCCCGCCGCGTTCATCGAAGCTCACGCCGGCAGGATGCATACGCTGCACTTAAAGGATTTCACGTGCAAAAAGCTCGCGTCCGGTCCCGTATACGCGCTGATAGACGACAGCGGCAAAGCAAAAGAACCGGGCTCAAAAGAGGATAACGGCTTCGCTTTCCGTCCTCTCGGTATGGGTATGCAGGATTTCCCCGCGATACTCGCCGCAGCAGAGAAAGCGGGTACGGAATACGTGATAGTCGAGCAGGACGAATCAAAAGATATGCCCTCCCTTGAAGCCGCAAGGATAAGCAGGGAATACCTGAGATCGCTCGGTATCTGATATACGGATCAACGCAAAAGACCGCATTCGCGGTCTTTTGTGTCATATAAAGTTTTTAGGTTTTACTCGCCATATAGTGCAGCGTGTTGGTTTCCGAATCAAACAAGTACAGCTTTACAAGCGAATTCTGCGTTCTGTAAAGATACGCATAATCGCCGGCTGTTATATCGTCAGCCGTTATTTCAAGCTCGTTTTCACGGCCGAGCGTTTTCATCCATCCGATAACCTCGGACGCCGCGTCTTTGACCTGCTCCATGAAACCGGTTTTCCCGTTTTCGCTTGCCGTTATGAGCTTGAAGTTTTTATCTGAGATCACCGCCTCGGCGTTTTCATAGTAATAAACGCAGTAGTCCGTATAATCCTGAAATCCCTCTTTGTCAAAATACTCTTTTGACGAAACGTATCCTTTCGGCACGTTTGTTCCGCTCACGGCGATGCATCCGCCGAATACCGTGGTTACCGCAAGTATAAAGACTATACTGATTTTAGAAACGTGTTTTTTCACCGTAACGCCTCCTTTTGCCGAATTATATCATATACTATTCGATATGTCAATAAAAATTATCGAATAACAATAAAAGTTACAATTTTGTAATATTTGCTGCTTTTTTTAAAAAATACTTGAAAAATCCGGCGTTTTAGTGTAAAATATATACAACAAAAAAACCGGAGGATTAAAATTATGGCAATCGTACTTAACGAGCTTTCAAAAGGCGCGAACGATAAGCTGAGAATAGGTATAATCGGCTGCGGAGGCATAGCGAACAACAAGCATATGCCGTCGCTAAAAAAGATCGATAACGTGGAGATGGTCGCGTTCTGCGATATAATAATAGAGCGCGCGGAAAAAGCCGCAAAGGATTACGGCATACCCGGCGCAAAGGTCTATGAAGACTATAAAAAGCTGCTTGAGGACAAAAGCATTGATATAGTCCACGTCTGCACGCCCAACAGATCGCACAGCTTCATCACGGTTGACGCGCTTGAAGCGGGAAAGCACGTTATGTGCGAAAAACCGATGGCGATAAACGCGGCGGAAGCCAAAAAAATGCTTGACGCCGCAAAGCGCACCGGCAAAAAGCTGACTATAGGATATCAGAACAGACAGCGTGACGACGCGCTTTATATGAAGCAGGAAGCGCTTGCCGGAACTTTCGGCGATATATATTTCGCCCGCGCCACGGCTCTGCGCCGCCGCGCCGTTCCGACCTGGGGCGTGTTCATAAACGAATACGAGCAGGGCGGCGGTCCGCTTATAGACATCGGCACGCACGCGCTCGACCTTACGCTGTGGATAATGGATAATTACAAGCCCAAATACTGCGTAGGAACTACTTATCACGCGCTGAATAAAGACAGGAATACCGGCAACGCCTGGGGCGACTGGGACGTTGAAAAGTTCACGACGGAGGACTGCGCGTTCGGTTTCGTGGTCATGGAAAACGGCGCGACGATAATACTTGAATCTTCCTGGGCGCTGAACCTCATAGACTGCCGCGAGGCCATAACGACCGTCTGCGGCACCAAAGCCGGCGGCGATATGCTTGACGGCGTGAGGATCAACGGCGTACATTTGGGACGTCAATACGTGACGAAGCCGAACCTTTCCGCCGGCGGCGTTGCGTTCTATGAAGGAAACAAGGGCGCGGATCCCTCCGAGCGCGAGGCGAGAACGTGGATAGACGCCGTTGTAAACGACAAAGCCCCGTTCGTCCTCCCCGAGCAGGCGTACGCGGTATCGCAGATCTTAAGCGGTATTTACGAATCGGCAAGAACCGGAAATATCGTGTATTTTAATTGAACCGTAGGGCGGGGGCTTGCTCCCGCCGCTCAAAGAATAAAGAATAAATAAAAAAGAATAGAGAAGAAAAAATGAATAGAATTGTATTTTTGATTTCTTTAATTCTTGTTCTTTGCTTAACTTCGTGCGACATTGTTAACGCCGGCAACAGCTCCGTAATCAGCGGAACAGAAGCCGAAAGCACCGATAACGTGACCGTAATCACCGAAACTGAAGCTTTAAGCGCTGACACCGTAAGCTTCGTAACCGACGGTACATCGGATATAACTGCGGAAAAAGAAGACGATACCCTGACCGAAGAAGAACTCGGTACGATATTGAGCAGTTTGAAGAAATCAAATATCGTCAATATGGGCGCTGAAGCTGAAAAAGATTTTCAAACGTTATATCAACTGACGGGAACAGGTATTGCCGGTCAGAATAGCGATATAAATCACAAAACAAAATGTGCTGTTTTGAAAATCGTTGTTGACGGATATGACTTTTATCTGACGGTGTATAAGCTGGGTGACAATGCTTTGTTTACCGGACACACGATCCTTAAAGCGACCGTCTCAGAGGTCATAGAGAATTTCAACGGCAGCGATGTCAGCGTCGGTGAAAAAATAACGGTATGGCAGGATATGTATATCAACCCGGGTGACGCTTATATGAAAGACCTTGCCGGATCCTGCGGCGACGGAGATATAAACTCATTGCCCGAGGGAGATTATAAAATAGATTTGAAGAAGCTCAATGAAACCGGCATAAACAGGATCGTCACCAGCGACGTTCCGCTGCTTGACCTTGGTGTACCGTATTACGTTTTTGTGATAACGAACAAAGATAACGGTAATTGTTTTTGTGAAGCATACTGCGACGGAGCTTTGAATCCGGCAGAAATCTCTGACATTGAAGAAAACCATTCTTATTCCGACGATTACAAACGTTTAGCCGAAGAACTGGCGCAAATGATAAAAGAAAAATAATATACCGCACACAGCGGCAGATAGGAGAAATATATGAAATTAGGCGTACTTACAAATTTATACGGCGACAGACCGCTTGCGGAAGTCTTGCCGAAGCTGAAGGCGCTCGGCGTTGAGGCGATAGAGCTCGGCTGCGGCGGTTATCCCGGCAAGGCTCACTGCGATCCGCAGGTGCTTTTGAACGACGAAAAAGCGTACAACGATTTTATAGCTTTGATAAAAAGCTATGATCTGGAAGTCTCCGCGCTGTCCTGCCACGGCAACCCCGTGCATCCGGACAAGGCGACGGCAAAGATGTATGACGACGACTTCAGAGACGCCGTGCTTCTGGCGGAGAAAATGGGTATCGACACCGTTATCACGTTTTCCGGCTGCCCCGGCGACCACGAAGGCGCAAAATATCCGAACTGGGTTACCTGCCCGTGGCCGGAGGATTATTTACACATACTCGAATATCAGTGGAACGACGTTCTTATCCCGTACTGGAAAAAGACTGCCGCGTTCTGTGCGGAACACGGTGTAACAAAAATAGCTTTTGAGATGCATCCGGGCTTCTGCGTTTACAACACGGAAACGCTGCTGAAGCTCCGCGCCGCCGTCGGCGACTGCATAGGCGCGAACTTTGACCCGTCTCATCTGATCTGGCAGGGAATGGATATCTGCGAAGCTATAAAGATGCTCAAAGGCTGTATCTGGCATTTCCACGCGAAAGACACCAGAGTTGACGAGTTCAACAAGGCGAGGATCGGCGTACTTGACACTAAGCATTACAGCGACGAGCTGAACCGCGCGTGGGTCTTCCGCGCCGTCGGCTACGGTCACGATATGCAGTACTGGCGCGATATCGTTTCCACTCTGCGCCTCTGCGGATACGACAAAGTCATGTCGATAGAACACGAGGACAGCCTGATGAGCGTTGACGAGGGACTTGAAAAAGCCGCGTATTTCTTAAAGCGCGCGATAATGTCCTCCCCCAAACCCGGCTCAATGTCGTGGGCTTAATGCGCGAAGCGCAATTCACGCATCGCCGTGCGATGCAATTCACGCGCATAAGCGCTATTCATTCCGCGTAAGCGGAAATTCATTCAGATAACAAAACAAGACAGCCGGGATTTAAATCGGCTGTCTTGGCTTTATTTAAAATGAATTGCCTGACGGCGTGAATTGCCTGACGGCGTGAATTGGCTTCGCCGTTAATTGCGCCGTACGGCGCGTGAATTGCCCTGCGGGCGTTTATTCAGAATCTTATCACCGCATAGATCGCGGTTTTGTTTTCGGGTAAAGTTACGTGCAAAGAAGCGCCGGAGAGGGCGGCGGAGTAGCCTTCTATTCTCGGGTAGACCTCGCTTAAAACGCCGTTTTCTCCTATGTATTTTCTTAACTCTATGCTTAAATCAACGGGTTTGTCCGAGTTGTTCCACACGGCTAATGTGAGGACGCGGTGGGTCGTATCAAGCAGACCGAAGCTGTCGGCGCCGTCCGTGTCGATTCTGAAAGTCCCGGTTGGATAGACCGGCACGGAGCAGGCGGTGTATTTTCTGTTTTCTTTATAAAGCCGTGTTGCTTCTTTTATTAGGCTCATATTGAACTCGTCCGCGCACTCTATCCTGCCGGAAAGATACATAAGCCCCATAAGTCCGGTGACCATATTGTATACCGTGACTTTTCCGTCCTTGAATTTATCCGCAAACTCTTTTGTCGGAACGAACGTTTCGCGGAAATCTATCTTCGTCGGGTACGGATATGCCCATACGCCGCAGCGCTCGGGCGGGATACACGCCTCGGAGCCGGAGACGATAGACGGCAGTCTGAAATAGTCCTCCTGGTCGGAGACCGACTGCAGATGAAAATGCGAAAGCGTTTCCATATCCGACCGCATAGCGCCGGAGCCGCAGTTTTCTATCAAAAGATCGGGAAATTCCGCTCTTATGCCGTCAATAAAATCATAAAACGCTTTTGTATGCTCGTGAAGCGATGACGCGCCGTCCGGGTCGATGCCCGCGCCGGTATTGGCGTTGTAATCGTTTTTGATAAAGCGCACGCCCATATCATAAAGCGCCTTGATTCGCGCGCGTATATGCTCGCGCACGCCCGCGACTCTGAAATCGAGCATCACGCGCCGTCCGCCTATCATATTCCCGCGACGGTGAAGCACGTATTCGGGATGCTCTTTAACTATTTTCGATTCAACTCCCGCGGATTCAAACTCAAACCATATACCCGGCTTCATTCCGTGCGCTTTGACGTCGTCAAAAATGCTCTGCAAGCCGCCGTCGCCGAAAAGCCCGTCGTTTATCTCCCACGTTCCGAGGTCTTTTATATCGTCGTGCTCAATACTGTACCAGCCCGCGTCCATTATATAATACTCACAGCCGGCCTCTGCCGCCGCGGCTATGAGCGGCAGCGTTTTTTCCTTTGTCGGCAACGCCCACAGCGCGTTCATGTAGTCGTTGTAGCAGAGCGGAGGCACGAATGTTTCGCAATACGAGCGTCGAGCTTCCGTAAGAGCGGCAACGGCTTCTTCAAACTCGCCGTCAACGCATCCGGTGACGGAATAACAGCTCGTCACGCTCTGCCCGGGCAGAAGCTCTTTATGCCAACCGTCGTTACGCTCAAAGCAGTCGGAGAGCAGAACTGATATTGTAATACCGTCGCGGTAGCCGCTGATCCCGGCGTCGATGCACCAGCCGTGACCGCAGTCTATCTGCGCAAACCACGATTTTTGAAGCTCCTTGTCTTCAATTATCAAAACCGGCTCGTGATAACAGGTGCTCCAGCTGCTCTGGCTCATCAGCCGGAAAGAAGACTGACTGCCGTGATTGTACGTGCGGTAAAGCCCCGCGTCCTCGGCGTATACGTGCTGCCACTGCGCCTCGCCGGTCCAGCAGCTGTTCGTGTAGTGGAGGATGAACCTGTTCTTTTTCCAGGGCTTCTGTCCGCCTTCACCTATCCCGGTCAGAAATGAGGAGCTTAAGACCTCAACGTCAATCGGCTTTCCGCCGGTGTTCGTCAGCGTCGTGCGCTGTCTTACCGCGCCGCCGAAGTCTTTATATTCAATATCGATCCGACCCGCGCCTCCGCGTATCTCAAAAACCCCCGGCGAAATTTCCTTTCCGTCGCTGAAATTCCCGTCCCCGGAAAAATAGTAAAAATTATCCTCCGCGTCAAGACTTACGTAAAATTCCGGCTTATATTCTTTATACATGATCATTCTCCGCGCGTTTTTTTTCATTTTACCATTTTTTCGCCGTAATGTCAAGACGTTTGGTCGATGAAAACGGCCGCGAATATACTGACGACCGTATAAAAATTCGGGTCGTGCGCTTATCGTATTATTTATCATCCTGAGGATTTTTAATAAAAGTAATTGACAAACATATTTTGATATGATACAATAAATTTGCTGCATAAAAACAAATTGAATATTTACGGTAGTACTCTCTTTGTGTTTTTATTTGAGGGATTTTTACCTTTTTCATACTATTCTTATGATCTCGGAAAAAATACAGATTTCGCAGAATGGTATGAGAAAGGGAAATCCGTATCAGTTTGTTTTTGTGTAGCTACAATTGAAGTCTGTGTTTTTCGTGCGTTGGCTTCGGTTGACGCACTTTTTATTTTAAGGAGAAAGAATTATGAAAGCTCTCAAATGCGAAATGTGCAACAGTTCTGATATCGTAAAAGACGGCGATTTCTTTGTTTGTCAATCATGCGGTACAAAATACACCGTAGAAGTGGCAAAAAAGCTGATGGTCGAGGGTGTTGTTAAAATTGATAATTCAAAAGAGCTTGAAAATTTATATATTTTAGCCAGACGCGCAAAAGATACAGATGATTATGAAAAAGCGAAACAGTACTATAATTCGATTTTAGAAAAAGACCCCTTAAGTTGGGAAGCTGCATTTTATAGCGTATATTCTTATGCAATTAATTGCACTTATGATGAAATAATTAATTGCTCCTATACGCTTCAAAATTGTCAAAAGACAATTCTTGAATTGATTGAAAAATCGGAAGATACTGATACTATTAGTGCAATAAAGGAGATATGCCACAGATTAAAGGACATTGCTAATTTATACGCAACAATTTCAAGAAGTAAATTTGATACGTTAAGAACATCAAAAATAACAGTTGTAACAAAAGATGTTTCGGGAGATTATTATAGGAGAGTTAATGAGTCGGCATATATTCTTTTTGTTCTTGGAGATACATTGAATAATAGCCAATATAAAATTAAATATAAAAAATTAATTATAAGTATGTGGAAATCAGGGGTATATTTATTATACAAACATGCTGATGTAATGTATAATAGAGAACCTTTTACAGAAGAAATAAAAGAATATTCAGATAAAATCCGCATATATCAAAGTGATTATGTAGAGCCAAATGTAGATTTGCTGTGGAGGAGCTATGACAAAGCAAAGAAACTTAATAAAATAGTGTGGATTGCTATAATAGATAATAGTATTCGTAGTAATATTTGCAATAGTAATGCAAATAATATTTGGCAAGTAAGATAATATTAAGTTATAAGTAATTAGTTGTAATCACATAAAGAGTAGCAGGTTTGCGAGGTATAAGCGATCCTGTTTTTGATTTGCCGTACCCATTCTTTCAGAAATTTTTTCGGATATATATTGAATTCCGGATAATTATGTGATAAAATACAAGCATACAAATAATAAGAGGAGACAAACAGAATGAAAAGAATAATATCCGGTTTCATCCTGATCGTAATGATCCTTTTCGCTTTTGCCGGCTGCGGGGAAAGCGAAGAAACGACCGCTGCGGCAGAGGATACGGAAGCCCGGGTTTCCCAAAGCGATACCGCGGCGGAAAAAGGCGGGGATACGACTTCCGCGCAGAGCGGGACCGAAGCGCCGGGCGCGGCAAAGGTCGAGGATTACTACGGCACGTATTTCGGAGAAAACGGCGTGGAGATGACCGTAAACGCGGACGGCGTCGGCAAATTCAAAGTGGACGGCGAGGAATACGACGCGTTATGGATAATAAATGAAGGCGAGTTTGTTATATGGGACAACGGCGACCACGCTTTTTCCGGTTCCGTCGTACAGGCGAATACGGAGCTGTCCGGAAAGTGGCAGCACACGGAGCCGATGAAGTTTTCCGCGGATCCGTCCGTTGTTACGGCGCCCGTCTACCCCGAGCCGCCGTATAATCCCGCGGTTTTCAAGCCGGTAACGGTCGATATGCACGACGGTTTGAGGATAACCGTCTTAGGCGCGGAGCTGTTCCGGGACGACGGGCAAGGGGAAGCGATACGCGTATACTACGACGTTGAAAACAAGTCGGATGAGAGCAAAAAGATATACGACGAGATCGCGGCCACGCTGACGTGGGACGTTTACGACGTAGCTCACTGCAAAAATTACAATTCCGAGGAAGCGAAGGCAATCGAAAAATCCGTCGCCCCGGGTGATACGGTACGCTGCGCGTCCGAATTCACGTGTAACTGGGAAAGAGAGGACGTTTACGTGTTTGAAATACAGCTTGAGGAATACCGTATGGCGGCTATGTTCGGCGCGACCGATCAGCTTGAGCCGGGCGATTATACCGTTACCGCGGAATTTAAAATGAAAGAGCTTCCCGCGTTTCCCGAAGGCGGCTTGCCCGGTGCCGGGTAAGATACGCGGCGTACGGGAAAATCGGCCTCTTTAAAAAATGCGGTACGATCTAAAAAAGAAAAAACGGAGAAAACGTGATGAAAAAAATAATATGCACAATATTAATACTTATGCTGGTATCGGCGGTTTTCACCGGCTGCAGCTTATTTGACAATGATCCGAAGGATGAAGTAAAAGAAACGGTAACGGTTGAAATTCCCGACAAAGACGTGAGCGAAGCGGACTTCTGCGGCATATACTACGGCGAAAACAACGTTATAATGACCGTGAGCGCGGGCGGCTTCGGCAGTCTTGCCGTTGGCGGCACGCTCTACAAAGCAACGTGGACTCTGACGGACGGGGAATTCAGAATATGGGATGACGAAGGCCATATTTTCTACGGCTACGTCGTCACGCCGAACGTGGAGCTTTACGGCGTCTGGCAGTATACGGATCTGATGTATTTTACTGCGGATCTTTGATAAGCGACAAAACTTTGCACGGACGGGCATTGCTCGTCCGCGTTTTTTCTTGTCCCGAAGGGGCATATCGCATCCGGCGAGGTTCCCCGACGCAAACTTGAGCGCGTCGGGGATTCCCGCAGGGATATATCGCGTCCGCAGGACATATCGCGTTTCTTAAGAAACATATCGTGTCCCGCAGGGACCTATTTGCGATATATCGCTATTGCGATGCGATATATTTGCTTCGCAAATGCGATATAATGCTTACGCATTGCGATATGTCACTTCGTGACGTGAAAAAGCGGAATACTCTACACACGCTGACCGTTTCTTCCGATCTCAAGCGTGTGATCTTTACCGTCAAACGAAAAAAACGTTTTGTCCGTCGGGGCGCCGTCAAGCAGGGTCTGCTTTTCCGTTTTTTCCGCGGTTACGGCGTATCTTGTTCCGTGACGGTTTATAATAAGCGTAAAGCGGCAGAATTCCGAGCAGAAAGACGGGCAGAGCGAAAAACCGCCGTCGTGTTCACTGTATCCGAGCAGATATTCAAGTACGACCGTAAAATACCAGCCCGCCGCGCCCGTGTACCACGACCAGCCGCCGCGTCCGTAAAGTCCGTTTGCGGTGCAGACGTCGCCGCAGAGCGCGTACGGCTCGCGGCCGTATTTTATAAAAGAATTCTTATCCGCACAGCGGTTTGCCGGGTTGATCGCCCGTAACATCTCGTAACCTTTATGCGCCATCCCGGCCTTGAAGAACGCGGCGATGCCCCACAGCGCGCCGTGAGTGTACTGTCCGCCGTTTTCTCGCACGCCCGGCGGGTACGAGGTGATATAACCTATGCCGTCCTGTCCGTCAAACGGTGGCGAAAACAGCTTGATTATGCCGTTTTTGTTATCAAACAGCTTCTGATAAACAAGTTCAAGCGCACTTTTTACGCGGTCCCGGTCAAGTCCGCAAAGCGCGGCGAAAGCCTGCGGCAGAATATCGATCTCGCAGGCGGTATCGCCGGATCTGCCGAAAGGCGTGCCGCCGTCAAGACAGCCTCTTATATAATGACCGTCAAAATATCCGTGTTCTTCCACGGCTGAAATCAGAGCGGAGGATTGAGCGCGGTATTTTTCACCGTTTGTGCCGCATATATCGCAAAGCGAGGCGAGCTTGCCGAGCACGTCCGCTGCGAAAAGCGAAAGCCAGACGCTTTCGCCCGCGCCTTTTATCCCCGCCTCGTTCATGCCGTCGTTCCAGTCGCCGCCGCCCATGAGAGCAAGCCCGTGTTCACCCGTCTTCACGCGCGACGCGGCTTTTATGCAGTGCAGGATAAGCGGCTCTTTTTTATTTGATCTTTCGGCTTTTTCGTACCTGTCGCGCTCGTTTTCATAAAGCGGCTCGGAGCGTATATATCTTACGTTTATATCAAGTATACTTTTGTCGCCTGTGACTTCAATATATTTGTAAACCGCGTACGGCAGCCACAGCATATCGTCGGAGCAGCGCGAGCGTATGCCGGTTTCCGTCATCGGGTGGAACCAGTGCATAACGTCGCCTTCCTCGTACTGATGCGCGGCGCAGCGCAGGATATGAGCTTTTGCGTAAAGAGGCTCGCCGTAGACGGTGCAGATACAATCCTGCAGCTGATCGCGGAAGCCGTACGCGCCGCCGACCTGCGAAAAACCGCAGCGTGCGAATTGCCGGCAGATAAGCGCCTGATATCTTGCGTATAAATTGAAAAACATATCAAGGCTGCCGTCCGTGCTGTGAAGCGTGAAAGGAGAAAGATATTCTTTTATTCTCTGCGCGTACCGTTTTTCAGCGCCTGCCGCACCGTTTACCGCGTATTCGACCGCCGTGTGCGACGTCGCCGCGCCGACAATAAAAACGGTGTTTTCTTTATGCGCGCATTTTACCGTTACAGCTTTGCCGTCAAAATCCGCCGCGCAACCGCGGCAGTTGATAAACAGAGAAGGGCGGTTTGATTCAAGCGCGTTCGTTATATACGCCGTATCGGAATTGCAGGCAAAGCGCAGAGAGCCGTTCACGGCGCGCTCACCTAAGACAGGCTCGGCGGACAGCGCCGCTTCTCCCTCGCTTTTCATATCAAGCCGTATCACTTTATACGGCATACGGCTGTCGACCGATACTTTTACCGTGTACGGCGTCCCGTCAACGTCGCCCCGCCAAAGTGCGCACGACTGATAAAAGCGGCATTCACTGCTGTGCGAAAACAGCTCGTACACCTTGCCGTTGCGGTAAAACAAAAGCTCTTCGGAGGCGCCGCCCGGTACTGTATCGTGTGCGGTAAGGGCAAACATCCGGCTGTTATTATACCAGCAGAAGCCGCCGCTCCTGTCCGTGACAAGCGTGCCGAAAACCGGATTTGCGTATATGAAGCTCTGCGGAGAATACGTCATACCGGACGGCGTGACGGCGCAGTCGCCTTCAAAATACGGCGCTTTGTCAGATATTTTCCGCTTCGGCTCGTATTCTTTTTTACAGGGGATATAAGGCGCGCTGCCGCTTTTGTCCGCACCGGTTATGCCGTATGCGCAGACGCTTGAAAACACGGCTTTTTCTTCCTCCGTTACCTCCGCCAGAAACACTTTTGAGCCGATGAGCGCAGATATACCGCAGGCGCCCGCCATTCTATAAAGCTCCGTTTTCTTTTTATTGTAATATCCGTCGTCGTTATCGTACAGTATCACGGTATCCGCTTCGACCCCGGCGATAAGCAGGCGCACGGCGGTCTGCGCGTAGCCCGGGAAGACCGTGCGAAGCTGAGATACGCCGTCCTCGCCCGTGCCGTCAAGCAAAATTATCGGTTTATCGCCCGATACGCCGAATTTATAAAGTACGTTTTTGTACGATCCGTCAACGCGGGCGGACGCGGCTTTCGGAGCGGGGCGCATTATACACCGCAGAACGCGATGAAATACAGCGCTGTCGGCCGCCGGGAGCTGAAGCGGCGGCACGCTTTTTTCGTTTACCGCCGCGTGCAGCGCTTTGTCCGCCGCGTCTTTATCTCTGCCCGCGCCAATATAAAAGCAGACTTTCGCCTCGTCCGTTTTTGCAAACAGCCGCGGGAAAACGCACGCGCCGAAGACCGTGCGCGGCGACGAATTGAACAGCGCCTTTTCCGCTTTGTATTCAAATATCTCATCCGCCCGCGTGTAAACGGATAACGGTATAAACCTGTCCGTACAGGCCGCGACGTTTATGCAGAAGCCGTCTTTGCCGCGCTTGATGAAGCGAATTATCCCGCCCTCTTTTTCGGCTGTTATAAACAGAGAAGAATACGCGGTGTGGCGGCGGTATTTATCAATTTGCGTCAAAATCGGCTCAAAGCAGAGCGCCGAGCCGCCTTCGCTTTCGACCTCAAGCTTAAAAGCTGCGCAGGCGCCGCAGACCGACAGCTTTGCCCTGCTGTTTTCGTGTTCGTACAAAACGCAGTCGTCTCTGAATTCCGCCGGGTGTTTTATAAGATCGTAAACGTCCGATCCGCGGCAGAGCAGAGAAAGCCCGCGCAGATCGAACGGGTTTGCGTCGCATATACAGACGTTTTTATAGTAAAGCCCCGTCCCGTATTTGTCGGACAGTACCGTGCAGACCGTGTTCGTCAGCGCGGCACAGTCCGCCTCGTATTCTGGCGCCGGCGTCATCACCGCTTTTTCCGCGCGGTTTTTGAATCTGAACGCGCGGGACGGCGGGAATTTCTCATAAAGTAAAGAAAGCACCGAGCCTATGCGCGGATCGCGGCAGAAGCGCTTTATAAAAACGCCGTCTTTGCATCTGTTCGCGGCGGCGATAACGCTCATACCTATGTGGTGCGCCATAAAACATTTTATTACGGCGTGCCCGCCGCCCACTCTCTGCCGCGTTAAATCGATCGCCTCGTAAAACCCGTATTTGCCGTAAACGCCGCGTTTTTTCAACGCTTTCAGCACCTTTGCCGCGTCTTTGTCGTAGCCGAGCATCAGAAACAGGGAATAAGGACTTATAACGCGTTCCTTACTGTCCGGACAGAGCGAAAGACCGTTTACGCCGTGCGCTTTGTACTGGTAATTCATTGCGCTGTCAAAGCTGTAACAGCAGGATTCGCTTGCGCCGTAAACCCGCATACCTTCAAATTCAAAGCTGTTTTTTTTCTGCATATACGCCGCATAGCGCAGGGCGCGGCGGTTGAGCGACCCCTCGGGCGACGGCAGAAACAAAGCCGGCATAAAATATTCAAATGCCGTGCCGCTCCAGCACGCTATGCCGCGGTATTCGCCGGATCCGATAACGGGGCGCGACAGCGCGTTTATATGCGCCGCCGGTGCGAATCCGTAAGCTATCGCGGCTATGTCCGTCGTGTGCATTTCAGATTCGTACAAGTCGTATTTGTTGTCCGCGCCGTTCCCCTCGCCTATATAAAACAAGCCGGAGTTTTTATCGTATAACCTGCTCAGATCACATTCGTCTATCAGTTTTTCCGTTATATCTGTAAGCTCGTATAACCGTTCGTCTTTTTCCGCGTATTCGTATAGCGCGCTTTTAAGCGCTATAAGAGCGCAGAAATAATTGCCGCAGTCCACGGTGGATACGAAATCGTTTATGATCTTCAGCGTGCGCGTGTCGTACCAGTTGTATAAAAGCCCGTCCTTTTTCGGCATTTTTGTAAGCGTCATAAGCGTTCCGTACAGCTTGCCGTAGATCGAGCCTGCACCGTAAACGCCGAGGTCCGCGGCGGCTATGACGGACAAAAGATAAAGACCTATATTCGTAGGCGACGTGCGCGGCGCCGCACCGATATCAAAAAACACCTGGTAATTGTCCGGCGGCAGATAATTGTTCTCCGCGTCCACAAGATCGTAAAAGTATTTCATGTGGTCGCATACCGCACAGATCAGAAACTCTTCGTCAGAGCGTACTATCTTCTTTTTCTCCGGCTCTTTCGCCGTTTTTGCGGCTATAAGCGGCGAGAGCATGAACAAAGAGCCCGTTATCACCGCCGCGCCGAGCGAGGCGACGGCAAGCACAAAACCGAAAATGAACGACGGCAGAAACGCTTTGATATATGAAAGCGACCCGTTTTTCTCTCTGTCCGCCGCGGACGCGGTAGTCCACTGAAGCATCCGCTTGTGCGTCAGAAGCCTGAATAACGCCTTGCAGACGGCAAAAAGCGCGGTCTGCGCCTCGTAAAAAAGAAAACTTATCTGCATAACGAGCAGCTCTATACGTTTGCTCATACCGTATCTGTCGTATCTGTTATAAAATATACCGAAAAGCGAGGGGATAACTATATAGCAGATCCCGCACAGGGACATAAGCGGCAGAAACCCGGAGATAAGTCCGTAAAAAATGCAAAGGACGGCGAAAACCGGCGTCAGCGCGTACAGAACGCTGTTTTTGAGCAGAAGCCGCTCAAAGCGCCCGAGCCCGTTTTTATGTTTTTTATAATCAATTCCCGTTACTTTCGGCAGCGTAAAAGGCAGCGACTGAACGTCGCCTCTTATCCACCTGTCAAGCCGTCTGAAATATGAAAGCGCGTGCTTCGGCGTATTCTCGTACATCACCGTGTCAGTCACCGCACAGCACCTCAGTCGGCATCCCTCTATCGCGTCGTGGGAAAGTATGCGCTCGGACGGGAAAGCGTCAACGCAGCACTCGTAAAAAGCGGCGACGTCAAGCAGTCCCTTGCCGCAGAAGCTGCCTATACCGTAAACGGCGGAAAGCGTGTCAAAATCCGCGCCGGAGTAAACGTCAATGCCGGAATCCGCTGAATAAACGGAGCAGAACACCGTGTCCGCGCCGCTTTTCAGCTTGGGCTTTATCCTCGGCTGATATATGCCGTGACCGGATACGACGACGCGCCGGTCTTTGTCAATGACCGGTCTGTTTGCCGGATGTATTGCGGTGCGAAGGAGCGTATCGGATGAGCCGGGGTACAAAAGCGTATCGCTGTCAAGCGTTATAACGTACGGTATGCCGGATAACGCAGACGGGTCGGCTCCGTATATTTCAAGCGACGACACCCCTGTTTTAAGCTGTCTTACAAGCTCGCAGACCGCGCCCTTTTTTCTGTCCGGCGCTATGAATTTACCTTCGGATAAAGAATATCTGCGCTCTCTCAAAAACAGAAAAAACCTGCTGCCGTGTTTTTGATTAAGCTCGTTTATCTTTTTCACCGCGCCGAATATCAGTTCTTTGTCGCCTTTATCGTATTTCGTCTTGCTGTCCGGCAGATCGGCGAGAATGCCGAAATACGTGTTTTCACGCTTTCCCTCAGTAAAAAACATATGCTGCAGGTTCAGGCACAGACTGTCAAAGCCGCCGTCTAAAACGGACGTCGTGACTATAAGAGTACCGGGAAGTTCAATATCTTCGTTCACCCTCGCCGGAGTATACGGCGGTATGAGCCTGAAAAGCAGCTTGCCCGCGGCAGATCCGGCAAGTCTGTAAAAAGGCAGCGCGGCAAGAAAAACGGCAAAAATATCGCCGTAAACCGCAAACAGAGCGGAGCAGAACAGAATAAAAAAGGACAAAAGCAGAATAATATGAAGGACCGGCAGGCGCCGGTCGGCGACAAAAAGCGTTTTTGTCAGCTTGTGCTGCGGTATTTGCGATAGCATCGTCAAGACGCCGCATCTTCTTTTTGCCGCAAGCCGTCTCAGCCGTATGCGGTACTGCGTCTGCGTGTTTTCGTCGCTTAAAGCGTAGTCTTCGTATAACAAAAGCTTTTTTTCAAGCGGGGAACATTCGGATATTACGTTTTTGTAATTGATCTTATCCGCTTTGCGGAGCAGAGAAACGGCGCCGGCGTCGCCGTCGGCTATAAGGCGGCAGTATATCAGCGTGGTATAGGACTGAAGCCGCCTTACGTCGCGGTCGGTTACGCCGTATTTGCGTAAAAACGCGCAGATACCGTACTCGTCCGGCGTCCCGGTCAGCTTCAGATACTGCCCGAGCGCCGCGCACAGCTTCTCGTCCGGGCTGTCCGAAAGCGCAGCCGCCGCGTCCTTCAGCTTAGGTATGATATAATACGCGTTTTCCTTTATATCCGCATCGCCGCTTTTTCTTATCCTGCGTATCAGATAAATACATTCTTTATATAAAGCGCTTTTCAAGCTCCGCCTCCCGTATACAAATGACAGTATACGAGTATTGACAGTTTTTTCGGTTATTATTACAAAAAAATATGTTGACAGATCACAAAAACGGATTATAATATAATCAGTAAATTTAATAAGATCAAAGGCAGATTTATGAAAAAAGACGTAAAAAAGACGGTAAAAGAATATCTTATAATGACCGCGGCGACGCTTATAATGGCGTGCGGAATATATTTTTTCAAATTTCCGAACAACTTCGTCATGGGCGGCGTCAGCGGCATATCAATGCTTCTCGGAAGAGTGCAGAGCGTTATATCTCCGGCTACGATCATGCTCATCATAAACGGCGTGCTGCTCATAATCGGCTTCTTCATTTTCGGCAAAAATTTCAGCGTAAGGACTGTATACTGCAGTCTGCTTCTGTCCGGCGCGCTTGAGCTTTTAGAGGTGCTCGTTCCCATGAGCAAGCCGGTGACCGACGAGCCAATGCTCGACCTTATGTTCGCCGTCGCGCTGCCCGCCTTAGGCTCGGCTCTCGTGTTCAACTTCGGCGGCACTACGGGCGGCACGGATATAATAGCTATGATACTGAAAAAATACACGCCGCTGAATATCGGCATGGCGCTGTTCTTCGTGGACGCGGCTATCGTCGCGGCGGGCTTCTTCGTAAACGGCGTAAAAACGGGTCT
>JAEEGW010000262.1 GCA_016280525.1 Clostridiales bacterium | reverse complement strand
GACAGCCGTGCGCAGAGACTCGGCGTCAAAAGAAGCGACGGACAGTACGTTCTTGCGGGCAACATTCTCGTTCGCCAGCGCGGAACACACATCCATCCCGGTGTAAACGTGGGCCGCGGATCCGATGATACGCTGTTTGCATTAACGGACGGCAGAGTTAAATTTGATATCGCCGTCGGCGGAAAAAAGCGCGTTAACGTTTGTGCTG
Source organism: Clostridiales bacterium (assembly GCA_016280525.1). Classification (GTDB taxonomy): domain Bacteria; phylum Bacillota; class Clostridia; order Oscillospirales; family CAG-272; genus UBA1248. Next base: position 2,422 of record JAEEGW010000262.1, on the reverse strand, counting down.
AATAATTACAGATAATAAAAAAATCGGCTTGTTAAGCCGGTTTTTTTGTTTTTCGCCTTCCCCTTTCGGGAAAGGTTCCGGCGGAGCCGACGGATGAGGTTTGCAGGAAAACGGTCTTTCGTAAACCCCTATGCACTCCTGCTTGTGCCCCTCATTCTTACAATAGATTGTGGGAGGGGCTTAAGGGTTCCCCGCTGCGAACATAGTGAACAATGGGGGTTCCGGAGGGGAGAGGGGGGTATGGGGGGTGGCGCGTAGCGCCTTGAGGGGTGAACCCACCATGAATCGTCGCGGCAGCGACTCCTTTTTTTATTCTTTATTCTTTATTATTTATTATTTAAAACCGGACGACCAATGGTCGCCCCTACATAAAAAAATCGGCCGGTCAGCCGATTTTTTTAATGCCTTTTAATCAACCCTTAGGTTCGTTTTCGCTGCTGCTTACGAATCTGAACAGCGCGACGACGTCTTTGTTGTCCGGAACTCCGTTTTCGTCAAAGTCGTATAAGGTCTCGTCTTCCTCTTTTTCGTTGCCGGATACGTATCTGAACAGAAGGACGACGTCTTTATTGTCAAACCATCCGTCGTTATTGCAGTCGCCAGGCCGCCTCGGGGGATTCGGGTCGAATACGATGACCTTGAAAGAGCCTATATTGTACGAGCCGTTATAAAAGCTGTAGTAATACGTTCCCGGTACGGCATTCGTTGCGTCAATGGTTATGCCGTCCGCTTCGCTGTCGGCAAACCATACGTACGGCGAGCCTGAACCGTTGTTGTTATTTATAGAGACGTACGACATATTTGCCGGAGACGGTGACGGGTATATCGGAACAAAGTCTATATAACCGCCCGCAAACACGCCTACGTCAACACAGCCTATATCTTTTACGTTATAAAGTCCGTTTTTCGCTTTTACGTTCAGACTGACAGAATCTCTTAAAAAATCGGTATAGCCGATCTGCGTCACAACTGCGACCTGAAGACCGTTCTTTGCTTTTTTCAGTTTGACGTATACTGTTTTATAAGAAGTTGACTCGTCAAGCGGTACGGTACAAGCGGGGTTTGCGTAAAGCGCGCCGTATTCGCTTCCGAGATAGCTTCCGTCCACGCTCCAGTTATCTCCGCGTATACCGTTGAAATTCGTCGCGTTTGACGGGACGGGATCTACGCAGAATTTTGCAACTCCGCCTTCAATAAGATCCGATTCAGGAGTCTCACACGTTAACTGCACGTCTGTCAAGCGGTAGTTTTCCTTGAAATAGCACTGGGAAAACGCCACCTTCGTGCCGGCTTTCTTCTCGTCCGTTTCCATAAAACGCGTGTAAACGTAAACGTACTTGTCCATCTCCGCCGCTAAAGTTATATTCAGCTTCTGATCGTAGGTGTAATTTATCTGATACGACCACTTCCAGTCGCCCTCGTTCAGATCGTAAGTATTGCCGTTCTGTGCTCTTTTGTTCAACGTAACGACGTACTGCTGACCTACGACGCCCATAAGATAAAGCTGATCTCCGTCTATATAGAAGTTTGCGGGAGTTGGCTCCGCGTTATTATCGGATTTGACGACCTTCTTTGAGTCGCTGTATAAATAGTTGTAATATCCTTTTGCTCCGACTTTGACGCGCAGATATTTGCCGACGTCGTATCCGGTGGGCGTATACGTCATACTGTTCGCACCGGCAATATTCTCAAACGGATCGGACGTGCTCGCGCGGCGCTGCCACTGCACCTGCAGATCAGATAACGAAACGTTGGCTACGCCGCCTGATTTGCCGAAGGAAGCGAAAACGCCCGCTTTGGGATCGCTTAAAAGAAATACGCTGCCTTCAAGCTTTTCCGCGCCTACTACCTTCGGATAATAATAAATATCAAGATATTTTTCCGAATTATACGGGAAAGACGTGGCGCACGTCGTGCCGTTTACGGTCGTCAGCACGTACGCTTCGCCTGTGTATCTGTAAAAATAATAGTCCGAGTCCGCAACAAGATGTATTATGACTCTGTATTCGTGGGCTGATACGAACTTATCCGTTGTGGTAAGGTCTTTGCCCGCGGTCAGGTCTCTCCATTCAATGCCGTTTATGCCCTCCGTCGTGTCGAGCTTGAAATGCGCGTTGCTCGGCATTACAAGCGTGAATCCCGGATATACCGAGTTCTGCGGTTCAGCAAGACCGGTAAGATCTATGTGCGATATCGCAACGCCTTTTGCAGACGGAGAAACGAACATAAGCGAACCGAGCATACACACGACCATGACAATGCTTATAATTCTTTTCATAACTGTTCCTTTCATAAGTTTATTTTCAAAGATATTATATACTATTTATCTTTATTTTTCAAGTATTTTTTAAAAAAAATGACATATATTTTAATATATTTTGCCAATAATATCCGATATCGCTCTGTGAATGTTTGAAACCGT
>JAEEGW010000261.1 GCA_016280525.1 Clostridiales bacterium | reverse complement strand
TACCTCCACAAACCTTTCTTATATACTCCGAGCTCAGTGAGCTCTTTGATCGATTCGATGACCTGCTCGCGGTCCTCTCTGTACGTAACGCCGAACCACTTGGAAGATGTTTTCAGCACTTTTACGGTCGCGCCTTTGTCCATGGCTTCCTTTGCCGCCGTGGGGAGATAATACTCATCCTTTAGCGGGCGCGCGTGTTCTTCGTGTACGAATTTCTCAAAACCCTCTGCCAGAACGTCTTTGAAATCCGGCGTGAATCCCCAGAAATTCATTGAAACGGTAACGTCCGGCTGAAGCGGGGATCTCTCTTCGTTTTCTATGAATTCAATACCGTTATCGGAGACTTCTATCTTCGTTCTCTCAACTATATCGGACAAATATCCGTCCTCGTCCACCGTGCAGATACCGCGCGACACGGAGCCGTGCTCAGTAACGGTATTGTCAAGACGGAAGCCCGCCATGCAGTACTGACCCGGTTTTGCCGTTTTAAGATATTCGCCCACTACCTCAAACGATTCTCTGCCATAGAAATCGTCCGCGTTTATAACGGCAAAATTCTCTTTTATAAGGTCTCTTGCCGCGTAAACCGCGTGACCGGTGCCCCACGGCTTCGTTCTGCCCTCGGGTATCACCGCGCCTTCGGGTATATCTTCAAGGCACTGATAAGCGTATTCCACCTCAATACCTTTAAGGCGTTTTCCGATAGTTTCCTCAAAGTCCGCTCTGTGTTCGGGTTTTATAATGAATATAACTTTATCAAATCCGGCTTTTATTGCGTCGTATATCGAATAATCAACTATGAATTCGCCTTCTTCTCCGACGGGGTCTATCTGCTTCATTCCGCCGTAGCGGGAGCCGAGCCCCGCCGCCATTATAACAAGCGTCATTATAATATCCTCCTATTATAACTTCAGCGCGATACCGAATTTGTCCGCAAGCGCTTTCATGAACACGGCTTCAACTCCGGATATCTCCTCCAGGTCGAGCGTGCGCGTCGGGTCGTTGTATTCTATCCTTATAAGCACGGACGTATAGCCCTTAGGCACTCCGGCGCCCGTATAGACGTCGCGCGGGGATACGTTTACTATTATGCCGGACGCTTCTTTGATGACCGGCGCGTAATCCGTGAAGTGTATGCCGTTTTTGACAAGGAAATTATATTCTCTTGTAACGGACGGATACATACTGTCAAATTCTATGCAGCGCTTCGTTTCGTCAAATCCTTCAAAGCAGAATTCAAGATACGCAACGTCGTCGCGCGCGAGCTTTCCGTTTTCAAACTCACCCAGCACTTTCGGGTCTATCTTGCCTAAATAACCTATCCTTCTGCCGCAGACGTATATATCGCCGCCCGCGCCCGCCTCGAACATACCGAGCTCATCCGTGGGTCTTATCTCGTATTTCAGATTATATTCGCGCATCACGGCGTCAAGAAGCGATACCGCGTCGTAAACGCTGAATTTCGCGTCCTTGGTAATGCCGAAACCGCGGCCGAGCTTAACGCCGGTCATAAGCGCGGCGAAAACGTTTTTCTCGTTATATCCGTCCTCGTAGTCTTTCTGACGGAAGAAGCGCTTGCCTACTTCAAATATACGCAGATCGCCCTTGCCGACGGACATATTCGCTATCGCCGTGGAGATAAGTCCGTACGCGAGCGACGGACGCATAAGCTCGTAGAAGTTGGAAAGCGGATTTAAAATCTTTATATCGCCGTAATATTCGGAATCTTGTTTTATATGGAGCATTTCCATGCTGTTGCCGGGTATGAAGCCGTACGTCAAAACTTCTATGAATCCGAAGCCGACCATAATATCGCGCAGCTTGTTGGCGTTTTTGTTTACAGGGTTTTCAACGTACGGAGCAAACAGCTTGACCGGCTGCGGCTCTATGTTGTGATAGCCGTACATACGCCCGACTTCCTCTATAACGTCAACGTCGTAATCTATGTCAAGACGGAAATCCGGGATAGTAACGGTGATATTCTCGCCGTCCTCGCACTCCGTCTCAAAGAAACAGTCGTTCAAGAATTTGCTTATCTGCGGTATATCAAGATCGGAGCCGAGCAGCGAGTTTATGCGCTTTTTGGTAACGACCATTTTCTGCGGTTCGGCCGCCGTACCGTCGGTATGCATATATCCGGTCTTATTATATTCGCCGCCGCAGAGCTCGGTTATCATCTTGACGCATATAAGCGCGCCGAGTTTTGCCGTGGCGGGAGATACGCCGCGCTCAAAGCGGTAGGACGCCGCGGTCTGAACGTGCGTTTTCTTGCTCGTGACGCGTTCTATAATATGATCGAAGTTGGCGGATTCTATGATTATGTTCTTCGTGCTCTCCGTGACCTCCGGCGCGTGACCGCCGATGATACCGGCTACGCAGAGCGGGTTTTCGTCGTCGGAAATGAGCAGAGCGCCCGTCGGCAGCTCTATCTCGGTCGAAGCAAGCGTCGTGAATTTGGTCGGCGCGGGAATGTTTTCTATGCGTATGTCGCCTTTTACCTTGTCCGCGTCGAAAATGTGTATCGGCTGACCTATCTGCAAAAGCACGTAGTTGCTTATATCGACTATCGGGTTTATGCAGGCTATGCCGGATTTTGTGAGCCTGTCTTTGATATATTCCGGCGTTTTTCCCGTATTGTCAACTCCGGGAATCTCAACGGCGCAGTACCTGTGCACGTCTTTTGAATCAACGATGATCTTGTGAGATAAAACGGAGTTGTCGGAACCGAAGCTTACGTTTACGTCCTTCGGCGAAAAATCCTTTATCTGTCTTCTGCCCTTGCCCGCGTAGTATTCGCGCAGGACTCCGGCGACGGACAGCATGTCGGGTCTGTTCGCCTTGACTTCTATCTCAACGGCCTTGTCGTCGCCGTAGTCTTCGATGGAAGCGATCTCAAAACCCTGTATGTCAAGCCAGTGAAGAAGTTCTTCGTAATCGGTCTCTATCTCGGATTCGGCTTTGAGCCAGTTATATGAAAATTTAAACATCGTTTTTCACCTCCGATTCAAAGCTGTTCCCATAAGGAAACTTCGTTTTCAAAGAGCTTGCGCATCTCAAGTATCTTGTAGTAAAGCATCGGCAGACGGTTCAAGCCCCAGCCGAAAGCAAAGCCCACGGTGTCGCGCGAATATCCGACCGCCTCAAACACGTTCGGATGCACCATTCCGGCGCCGGCGACTCTCATCCAGCCGGTGCCTTTGCACGTTCTGCAGCCCTTGCCGCCGCACATGATGCAGCCCATATCGACCGCCGCGGACGGCTCCGTGTACGGATAGTAGCACGGCG
>JAEEGW010000260.1 GCA_016280525.1 Clostridiales bacterium | reverse complement strand
CGGGCGCGTGTCGGATCTTTTCACGTATATACGCGCCTCGTTCGGGCTGTGACGGACGTTATTGCGGTGTCCGCCGCCGCGGTGATACTCGCGCTTATAATCTCCGCGGTTAAAAAGACGGAGCCGGGTATAGGCGGCGTTCTGTCGGTTTTTCTTACCGTATGGCTTATCGCCGTTGCCGCTTCTTTGGCGCTTTATTTCAAAAACGGACTTGCCGGAATAGGAGAGGGCAGAATTGGAGAATATCTGCCGTACGTGCTGAAATCCGTCGGTATCGGCTTTCTGTCGCAGACGGCGGCAGATATCTGCACGGACGCAAACGAGCGCTCCGCCGCGTCCGGCATACTGACTGCGGGCAAGCTGGGCATACTCACGGTCTGCCTGCCGCTTATAAAAAGGATACTTGAAACGGCAATAGGATATATAAACGGGTGATAAAAATGCAGGATCTGCAAAGCTATATAGCAAACGAATACTGCGCAGGAATAACGCTGTACGGCTCGGAAGAGGCGGCGGACGCGCTTTTTTCCGCGCTTGAAGAAAACGCAAAGCCGGCGCTCGGCTTGCTTTGCCTGCTTCTCGGGCTCGTCTTCATAGCCGCGCTTATAAAGTCGTTTTCGTCCGCTTTGTCGGAGCATACCGCGCCCGTTGATATATGCTCCGCGCTCATCTGCTCTGCCGCGGTCTACGGATCGCTCCGATTCAGCTATGACGCCGTGAGCGCGGCACTTTCCGCCGTCGGCATACTTATGGATACGATGTCCGTAGCAATGTGCGCCATGTACGGGCTTGCCGGCAATATTGCCGCGGGAAGCTCCGCGGTATCGGTCCTCATGCTTGCGCTTCAGATAATGCGGCTGATATCCGCGCGCGTGCTTCTGCCGCTTATACTGATATGCTTCGGCTGCTCGCTTATAAGCGGTCTCGGCTTTGACGCGGGACTTTCAAACGTTTGCTCCGTTGTAAAGCGCGCGGCGGTGTTTTTGTGCACTGCCTCCGCCGCGGTCGTCTGCGCGCTGCTTTCGTATCAGACGGTCATCGCGAAGACCGCGGACAACGCGGCGCTGCGGACGGTGAAATTCGCCTCGTCTTCTTTCGTGCCCGTCGTCGGCTCGTCTTTGTCGGAATCCGTCTCGGCGGTGAGCACCGCTTTATCGTCGGTCAGAGGCGCTGCGGGCGCGGGCGGCGTGATATCGATAGGTATAATTATCATCCCCGCGGCGCTGACAGTTATATCGTCAAAGCTGTGCATGAGACTGTCCGCGGGTCTGTGCGGGATGTTCGATCTGGATAAGCTCAAAGCGTTTTTTGAAAACGGCAACGATATACTGTCGCTTCTTTTGTCCGTTATACTCACCGCCGGCGTAATTTTCTCCGTCGCCTGCGCGCTTTTCTGTATATGGTAAGAAATCTTCTGTCACAGCTTGCGGTGCTGTCCGCTGTATGCACCTGCGTGCTTATAATATGCCCGGAATCGTCTGTAAAAAAGTACGTAAAACTTGCCTGTTCGCTCTGCGCTCTGTCGCTTATTATATCGTTTCTGCCGTTTTCACCGGATATTTCACTTGCCGGTGAGGACGTTTCCGTGACCGATCTGACGGACGAGGCGAAGCGGATGATAAAAGAGCAGACCGCGGAACGGATATGCGGCGCGGTATACGAGCTTGCGTACGGTAAATACGGTATAAATAAAGACGGCATATCCGTTTCCGTCTCGTATGCGGAGCGTGAGGACGGCGTGACGGAGCTTACGGGCGCGCATATAGAGTTGAACGGCATAAAATACGCGGTATTCACGGTACCGCTGAAAAACTCCGTGTCGGAGCTGCTCGGCATACCGGTTGAGGCGGTGATGAACGAATGAAAAACGAAACAGTATCAAAGATATTCAAAAGCAAAAGAATAATTTTTGCGCTCGCCGCGGCGGCGCTTTTGGGCGTTGTTTTGATGTTTGTCGGAAACGCCGAAAAAAAGACCGCTGCAAAAGACGAAATATCGGAATATGAAGCTTTGACCGAGAATAAAATAGAACAAACGGTAGAGGCTATGTGCGGGGGAAAGGTATACGTTATCGTCACGGCGGAATACGGCAGGGAAACGCAGTACGCAAAAAACAAAGCGGAACAAAGCGAGCAGACCGTGCTGTCGTCAGGCTCGCCCGTCGTCGTGCGCACGGCGGCGCCTGTTATAAGAGGTATAACCGTAGTGTGCAGAAACGGCGGCGACCCGGCGGTGTGCCGCAGGATAACCGAGGCGCTTTCGACCGCGTACGGAGTGTCGAGTGCCAGGATATACGTAACGTCGCTTAAATAGCAAATATGACCGGAAAAGGAGCTGTTATGAGAATAATCAAATCAACTGACAATGAAAAAGGGCGTATTTTTGCGGAAAAACTAAAGGGTTTTTTCAAAAAATACGGCAAAAGAACGGCCGCGATAGCGGCAGGCGTACTTATAATCGGCGGAGCGGTGGCGTTGAATTTCATCCTGCCGAAGGTATCGCCGGCGAACCGGACGGGGAAAACCGATAATACGGATGCGGTAAAGCAGAACGAGGATTTCTTCGCCGCATCCGCGCTGAACAGGACGAAGGCGAGAGACGAGGCCGTGGAAGCTCTCCAGTCCGTCGTCGATATCGGCGGCGACGAGGAAGCCGCGAAGCAGGCGCTTGCGGATATAACGCGCATCTCGGCGGATATAGAAAAGGAAGCGAACATAGAAACGCTTATTAAGGCAAAAGGATTTGAAGACTGCATCGCCGTCATATCCGGAGAATCGCTCAGCATAGTGGTGAAAAGCGAGGATCAGCTTCTTCCGAACGAGGTTGCGCAGATCAAGGAAATAGCGTATAAATCCGCCGACGTCCTGCCGGACAACGTGGTGATAACGCTGAAAAAATAAAGAAGAAAGAAGAAATAATAAAGAATAAAAAAGGTGTAGCTGACGCGACGAATATGGGTGGTCCCCACCCCTCACGGCGCTACGCGCCACCCCCCATACCCCCCTGTCCCCTCCCACAATCTTTTCAAGATTGAGGGGGCGCGTCGGACGTCGGGCATAAAATATATAGAATATATAATAATATAGTCAGGCGAAAGAATTTACAAATTATAGGTTGATAATATCCTAACATTGATATATAATGTTACTAAAATTTTACGGAGGGCAGAGCATGAATATAACTACAGATAAAATCGTATCCATATCTGAGGCCAACCAGAATTTCTCGAAAACGGCGCGTCTTGTTGATAAGCTCGGCGAAGTGTTTATATTTAAAAATAACAAACCGAAATACAGATTGTCCGTAATAGACGATAACTGCGCGGATCTGTCGTCCGAGGACGATACGGCGGAGCCGCGGGTGAGCGAAAAGAAGCTTGCCAAGCTTCTGAAGCTTGTCAAAAAATACCCCAAGACTTTTGAAGAACTTCTGCGCATATCAACAGAAAAATAAGGAAACGGCTGTAACGTTTTGAAGAAAAAGGTCATTTACTACAAAGACGAGCATAACGACGAATTTTCGAGCGCGAAAATAACGCCGAAAAAAATAGACGGCGGCTATAAATATATAAGAAACCGGTTTTTAAGCGGATTTTTATATAATATCGTCGCGCGGCCGCTCGCGTATATCTACGTCAAGCTGAAATACGCGCAAAAGACCGTCGGCAGACAGAATCTGAAGCCGTACAGGAAAAAAGGCGTGTTCATCTACGGCAATCACACGCAGGCGGGCGGCGATCCGCTTATTCCAAACGTTTTCTGCTATCCGAAAAAGGTTTATTTCATAGTTCACCCGAACAACGTGTCCATGCCTTTTTTCGGCGGGTTTATGCCGTATTTAGGCGCTTTACCGCTGCCGGACAACATGGCGGCGTACAGAAATTTTCTGTCCGCGGTGGAGCAGCGGATAGATGAAGGCGGCTCTGTTGTCATATATCCGGAGGCGCATATATGGCCGTATTACACCGGCATACGCGACTTTCCCGATACGTCGTTCGGCTACCCGTGCAAAAAAGGCACGCCCGTGTTCTGCTTTACAAACACTTACAAAAAGCGAAAAATATTCAAGTCCCCGCGCATAATAACGTATATAGACGGTCCGTTCTTCCCGGATATGAGCCTGCCTTTGAGCAAACGCACAAAGACGCTGCGGGACGAGGTCTATAAAACGATGTGCGAGCGGGCAAAACTGTCCGACTGCGAATATATCCGCTATATCAAAGAGGAAAAATAATAATGGTAAATATATTATTCTGCGGCAACGGCTACGTTTTTGACGGTATGCTGACGTGCGCGCTGTCAATAATGAAACGGTCAGAGTCAAAAGAGCCGTACACTTTCTACGTTTATACTATGGACGTATCGCATATAAAACCGGCGTATACGCCGATAGACGACGGCATAATAGAGTATTTTGACGGTATCATAAAAAGCTACAACAAAGAAAACCGCGTTATAAAAATAGACGTTACGGATATTTATAAAAAGGAATTCGCCGGCTGCCCGAACGAGGGCGCGTACTGCTCGCCGTATACGCTGATACGGCTGTTTGCGGATATGATAGACGGCATGCCGGATAAACTGCTGTATCTTGACGCCGACATAATGTTCAACCGCGACGTGCATCTGCTCTACGATACGGACGTGAGCGAATACGAATACGCCGCGGCGCGCGACCATTACGGCAAGTATATGATAAGTCCGAATTACGTAAACGCCGGAGTCCTGCTTTTCAATCTCAAAAAGATGAAGGAAACGGGTCTGTTGCAAAAAGCGCGGGAGCTTATAAAGACAAAAAAGCTCGTTTTTGCGGATCAGAGCGCGATAATCCGTTCCACGACGAAAAAGAAAATGCTGCCGCAAAGATACAACGATCAGAAATTTTTACACAAACATACAGTGGTGCGCCACTTTTCAAAGCGTCTGTTCTGGCTGCCTTATCCTCATACGGACAACATAAAGCAATGGGACGTGAGCCGCGTACACCGGATATTCAGATATTACGCATTTGACGACGTGCTGTACGAATATATTTATCTGAAGAAGAAATATGAGAACGAGGTCAATGTAAAATGAGCAGAAAAGAGATACCCGTATTTTTCGCCTGCGACGATAACTTTGTAAAATTCACGCTCGTGTCGCTTCATTCGATCAAGAAAAACGCGTCGGATGCGTTTGACTATAAAATATACGTTTTACACACCGGTATAACCGGCAGGATGATGAATTTGCTGTACGATCTTTCGGACGAGCATTTTTCCGTCGTCTTCCGCGACGTTACCGATTATTTGAAATCCATATCGGATAAGCTCCCCCTGCGCGATTACTATTCAAAAACGACGTATTACAGGCTCTACATCGCCGAGCTTTACCCGGAATACAACAAGGTGATATATATAGACAGCGACACCGTCGTTCAGGGCGATATAAGCGAGCTGTATAACACGGATATAGGCGACTGTTTCGTCGGCGCGTGCCACGAGCAGGCGATGGTGCAGACGGAGGAATTCGGTAAATACGTTGAAGCCGTCGTCGGCGTCAACCGCCACAATTTCTTCAACGCCGGACTGCTTTTGATAAACTGCGACGAATTCAGAGCGCATCTGGTGCTTGACAAGTTCGTGCACTATCTGAACACATATAATTTTGTCGTGACCCAGGACGAGGATTATCTGAATCTTATCTGCAAGGACCACGTTTACTGGCTCGATCAGAGGTGGAACACGGAAGCTTTCGGGCATATACCGTACCCGCCGGAAGAAGCGAAGATGATCCATTATATAATGGTAAACAAGCCGTGGCATTACGAAGACTGCCGCATGAGCGATATTTTCTGGGAGTACGCGAAGGAAACGGCGGTATACGACGAGATAAGATCTATACTTGACAGCTACTCGGACGAGCTGAAAAAGCGCGACGCGGAGTCCGCCGAAAGACTTCTGGCGCTTGCCGTTGCGGAGACGAACAGGGAAGACAATTTCTTAAACCGCATAAACGCCAAACGCGACCCCGGCAGAGTTGCGATAGTAAAGAAGATAGAGGAATACGAAAAAGCCGGCAGATTCGGCGAAGACGTGGAGGACGACCCGCCCACGAAGCCGCTTATGCCGGACGATATAAAGTATATAACAAGAAATCCGATATCCGCCGTAAAAACGAAGCTGGCGTTTTCGGCGGCGAGAAGATTTGTTGACAACCTGATCGCCGAGAAAAAGCTCATTGTAAAAGAAATAAAAGGCATAGAGAATTTCGATTCGCTTCATTCCGGCGCTATAATAACCTGCAACCACTTCAACGCATTTGACAGCTTTGCGATACAGATGGCGTACGAGGCGTCAAATCAGAGAAAGCGTAAATTCTACCGCGTTATAAGAGAGGGGAACTATACGTCGTTCCCGGGCTTTTATGGATTTTTGATGCGCCACTGCAACACCCTGCCGCTCGCGTCCAATCATAAGACCCTAAAAAAGTTTATGGAAGCGACGGATACGGTGCTGAAAAACGGCAATTTCGTGCTCATTTATCCGGAGCAGAGCATGTGGTGGAACTACAGAAAGCCGAAGCCGCTGAAGCACGGCGCGTTCATGTTCGCGTGCCGCAACAACGTACCCGTCCTGCCGTGCTTCATAACGATGAGGGATACGGACATAGTCGGCGACGACGGATTTTTCGTGCAGGAATATACGATCCATATAGGAAAACCCATAAAGCCGGATAAAAACCTGCCGTATACGAAAGCCGTTACAAAACTGGCGGAAGAAAACTACAACGTCTGGAAGGAAATATACGAAAAGGAATACGGCATACCGCTGTATTACACGACGGAAAACAAAGAAAATTAAGAATTAAGAATTCAGAATTAAGAAGAGGCGGGCGCAAGCGCTCGCCTCATTCTTCTTTCGGGCAGATCTTCGGGAGGATTTCAAGGAAGGGCTGACCGATCTTTTCTGCATCATAGCCGTTGGCCTCGCAGATGAACCGGACGGTATCCGGCAGCAGCACATGGCCCTTGGCTTTATCCGCTATGTATTTTGCCATTCTTCGTATTCCTTATTTGTGATTTGCTTCATGGGTGGTCACCTCGTTAAACTGGAATTTGTTAAATTCGAACTTATATTTCCTTTTGGAAAGTATACCCCACTCTTTCTTTACCATCTGCGGTAGTACAAGATCCAATTTCTGTTACTGTATAACCTGCTGATAAATAAAGTGCTCGTGCAATGATGTTATCTTCCGTTGTATGAATACCTATTCTTTTATATCCTTTTTCTCTTGCAATATTTTCTGCCGCAGACAAAACATATTTTCCGATACCTTTATGTTGGTACATTGGTTTTACTTGGAGCATACCTATCCATAATCCGCCGTCTTCCATATCTATTCTAAACCAAGCAACAGGTGTTTCTGCATTAACAACATAGTAAGTGCTATCTTTACACGACATCAGTTCTTTCCAAACATCGACATTCCTTTGAACACCATGTAGCCTGTCTATATTTTCATTATATGTTTCGTTGATAAAGACAATATCATCCTCAGATGCAACAGAATACATAAGGTTATCCATTTTAGACCCCCGTAAATTCCGATTTCTTGCCGTCTGAATTATATCTTAACTTCAATTTTCGGATCGAATGACGGCATGAGTTTGAGCTTGAAGAGGTTCTTTTTATGGAGCGTGTCTATGCGCTCTTTCGTCGCCGGATCGTCTATTTTGCCTTCTCTTATATATCTGTCAAGCGTGGCGTAGGTGAAGCCGAGGTTGTCCTCGTCCGTTTTGCCGCAGAGCCCGTCCGACGGCTTTTTTTCTATAAGGACCTCGGGCAGGCCGAGCACTCTGCCTATCGCCTTTACCTCCGCGACGGTCAGATGTGAGCACGGGCTGAAATCGCCGACGGAATCGCCGTAGCGTGTGGAATAACCGACCCAGTCCTCGGACAGATTGCAGGTATTCGCAACTCTGCCGTTGTTGCTCTGGCTCACGGCGTAGAGCGTTGACATCCTTATTCTCGGCGGCAGGTTTATACGCGACTGCTCCGACAGCTCAAACGGAATGCTGTTTTTAACGCCGTCTACCGCGTCTTTTATGTTGACGATATAGTGGCGTATGCCGAGATGATTTACAAGCAGCTTTGCCATATCTATATCCTTCTGCTCGCCGTTCGGCATCAGAACGCCTATCACGCGGTCTTTACCCAGCGCCTCAACGCAGAGCGCCGCGGTAACGGAGCTGTCCTTGCCGCCGGATATGCCTATAACGGCGTTGCAGCCCGGTCCGTTTTTTTCAAAAAATCTTCTTATCCATTTAACGCAGCGGTCCTTTGTTTTTTTTGCATCAAATTCCATAATAAACCTCCGTAAAATCCGATTTACAAACGTATTTTATCACGGTTTTTTCGCATTTTCTACCTGATTTTATGAAGAAAAGCACAAAAAAACGAAAAAATGTTCGCCGCCCCTATTTACAAAACGGTTTTTTTGTGGTATACTTAATAAGAACAAATATTCGTGTTGATCTGAGGAGGTTTGTATGAGCGAGCTTAAACAAATTGAAAAAGATATACTTGACTATATAAGAACGACGATAAACGACGAGGGCTATTCGCCGAGCGTACGCGACATAAGCACCGCGCTCGGCATAAAAAGCACGTCCACCGTCCATCTGTATCTGCACAAGTTAGAGGAAAAAGGATATATACAGAAGGAGCAGGGAAAGAGCAGGACGATAAGAGTTGAGGGTACGGCGCAGTCCGGCGTGCCGATAATAGGCGAGATAGCCGCGGGCTCACCGATATTCGCGGAGCAGAATTTTGACGGCAGAGTCGATTTCAAGGCGGACGGATACGACCCGGAAAATCTTTTCGCCCTGCACGTAAAAGGCGAAAGTATGATAGACGCCGGCATACTTGACGGAGATCTTATAATCATTGACGCCGGCAGCTACGCCGAAAACGGCGATATAGTCGCCGCGCTCGTT
>JAEEGW010000259.1 GCA_016280525.1 Clostridiales bacterium | reverse complement strand
CGGATATAACGACGAGAATATGGAATATTTCCACGACCTGCCGGACGATACGAGGAATCTTATGAACGACCTTTGGGAAGAGCTCAAGGTAGACAGCGGCACAAGCAGCGTTATCTATATCGTGTTCGGCGTGATCGCCGCTGCGGTGATCGCCGTCGTGATCATAGTTCTGGTAAGAAAAAAGAAAAAAGCGCTTTCATACTGATACCGTTCAAAGGAGGCTTCAGATAATGAAAAAAGAAAAATTATTTGTAATAGTAGCGGCGGTATGTATATTCGCCATAGCGCTGTTCATGATAGGCGGCGTAGTGCAGGATATAGATTACCACACGTTATCAAGCCTTCCGCTGCTTGAACAGAAAGCGGCGTACGACGATCTGCAGACGAGAAAGACGGTAGGCGAGATAATGCAGCTTGTCGGTGCGCTGCTCGCACTTGCGGGATTTGCCGCAATTACGGTCGTGGCTTTGACCGTCGGCCAGAACAGCGCGGAAGAAGCGGAGAAGAGATACGGAAAAAGCGAATAATATCATAATAACGGTGTCTGCGCGTCGGCACAGACGCCGTTATTTTGAACAGATAAACAGGAGGCTGATTTTGAAAAGATTTATTTCCGCCGCCGTCGCGGCCGTTACGGTGTTCGTGATGACAGCGGCTCTGTCGCTTACGGCTAACGCCTACGTCAGCTTTGACGCGCTGCTCATAAACGACAGCGTTTATAACGACACAAAGACCAACTATAACAACGTGTCGGAGCTGACCATAAACCCGGGCGACCGCATATATATACTCGGCTGGGTCGCGTTTACCGCGACGGACGGACTGAAAGAGATAAAATACGGCATAAACGGCACGGAATACGCCTGCTCCGACGTTTACAGGGACAGACCGGACGCCGCGGCGGTCAAACCGATGTATAACAACGGCGCGCACGGCGGCTACGGCACGGACGATCAGATGATGGAGCTGCTCGGCATAAACGAGCTGGCGGGCGGCACGTATACGCTTACTCTCATAGCATACTCAAACAGCGGCACGAGGAACGTTTTCAAAACGTATTCGTTAACGGTCAAGGAAACGTATTACGCGCAGATAGACGCCCTGCAGAAAAACAGCGCCGTGTACGGCGCATCCGAAAACCTGCTCGGCTATCCGCGCGTTACGGTAAAAGAAAACGGCAGACTGTACGTCATAGGCTGGGTGTCTTTCGGCTCAAACGACAAATTAAACAAAGTCGTATATACGGTTGACGGCGGGGAGGATATTACCTGCTCCGGCGTATATATAAACAGGCCTGACGCGACGGCTGTGATGCCGCTGTATAACAACGGAGAGCACGCGGGCTACGGCAAAAACGAGCAGATGATGGAACTTTCCGGCATAGCCGATCTTCCGTTCGGTATGTATGGCGTTTCGGTATACGCCGTATCGGACGCCGGAAAAAGGTTAGCGGTCCATTCGTTTAATTTAAGGGTCATGTCGGACACCAGAGCCGTGCTTGAAATAAACGGCTCGGGAGACGTAAACGGAGACGGCGAGACGGACAACAAGGACGTGATAACGCTGTTCCGCAATCTGTCCGGTTCCGGCGCGAGCATAAACGAGTCTAACGCGGACGTCAACGGCGACGGAAGCAAAAACAACAAGGACGTCACGGTGCTTTTCAGATATCTTAGCGGCGCCGCGGACACCTCGGACAACGGATATTACGCCGGCACTCCTGCGTATACGGTAAACGGCGATACGATAACGGCGAACGGCGTTACCTACCCCAACACGAACAATATGAAAAACGGCGTTATGTACGCGCTGGACGATCTTAACAGAGAACTGTTGCCCGATCAGGGTTCGTATTCGTACGACGGTAAAAAGAACGTGGGTCTGTTCTACTTCTTATGGATGGGCGAACACGGCGACTCCGGTATATTTGACAATACGAAAATACTTGCGGAAGGCGGAGCGGCGGCTAAATACGCGGATTACGCCGGCTGGGGCCCCGTGGGCGCAATGCATTTCTGGGGCGAGCCGCTTTACGGCTACTATTACTCAAGAGACAAATGGGTAATGAGAAAGCATATTGAAGAGCTGACGCTCGCAAACGTGGACTTCTTATATATAGACGCGACGAACGGCTATCCGTATATAAGCAATGCCCTGAATCTTATGTCGGTAATGCACGAGTTCAACGAGCAGGGCTATACCGCGCCTAAAATAGTATTCTACACTCATTCGTCGTGCGTAAATACGGTAAAAAATATATACAGTAATATTTACGAGGCGAACAAATATCCGGATACGTGGCTGTACGTTGACGGTAAACCGCTTATAATAGCGTATCAGAGCGAATGCAGAAACGGTCTTACGACAACGGCGTACAATTTCTTCTCGTACCGCGAACCGCAGTGGCCGAACGAGGCGCAGAAGACGAACGGCTGGCCGTGGATGGATTTCAACTATCCGCAGAGAGTGTTCAGAAACAGTAAGAACAAAGCCGAGGCTATAAGCGTATCCGTGGCGCAGCATAACTCCACGGTCTGCTTCTCGGATTCCGCGATATACGGCAACAGAACGAACAGAGGAAGAAGCTACCATGACGGTCAACCGGGCATATCGGGCGATTCCGTATTTTACGGATACAACTTTGACGAGCAGTTCACGCACGCCATTGAATCAAACGTGCCGTATATCTTAGTCACCGGTTGGAACGAATGGGTGGCTCAGCGCCAGGATCCGAAAGGCTCGAACAGGGTAATATTCGTTGACAACTGCAATATGGAATACTCGCGCGACCTTGAGCCTATGAAGGGCGGATATTTTGACAACTATTATATGCAGCTTATAAACAATATCAGCAAATACAAAGGCACCGCGCCGGCTCTGATACAGAACACGAGAAAGCCGATAGACATAAACGGCGGCTTTGATCAGTGGGACGATATACTTGTGACTTATACGGACCCGCAGGGCGATACCGCGAACAGAAACAGCCTGAGCTTCGGCAATATCAGACTTCTGGACAATTCCGGAAACAACGATATCGTGCGTTCCAAGATAGTATACGATAAGAATAATATATATTTTTACGCAGAAACCGCGAAAAACATAACGGCGCCGGTACAGGATACGTCGTGGATGCAGCTGTTTATAAATTCCGATTACGACGGCGGCACGGGCTTCTACGGCTTTGACTATATCGTAAATCAGAGGGTAGAGTCTGACGGCGTGAGCACCGTGGCGAAGATAGAAAGAAACGGCGACAGCTACCGCGTCGTGTCCGAAGAGGAGATACGGTATAAGATAAGCGGCAATAAAATGATGATAAGCGTGCCGCTGCAGGCGATAGGCATAACGGATTACCGCGATATAATGATAGCTTTCAAGTGGGTGGACAGCGATACGAACGTCACCACGATG
>JAEEGW010000258.1 GCA_016280525.1 Clostridiales bacterium | reverse complement strand
TGTACGCGATAAAGAAACTCGTGTTTGACGATAAAAAGATCGGTTTTGCCGATTTTATGCAAGTGTTACGCGAAAACTGGGAAAACGACGAGGCGCTGCGGCAGTACGCGTTAAACAAATACGTGTATTACGGCAACGACGGCGACGAGGCGGACGGCCTCTGCGCGCGGTTTTTGTCCGATTTCGCCGACATCTGCAAAGAGTTAGACGGCAGAAGCGGCTACAGATTCCCGGGCGGCGTCAGCACTTTCGGACGCCAGCTTGAATGGTCGGGTCAGCGGCTTGCGTGTCCGTACGGCAGAAAGAGCGGGGAAGTGCTCGCCGCCAACGCTTCGCCCACGCCCGGAAGCGACAAAGAGGGCGCGACGGCGATAATAAAAAGCTACTGCAAAAACCCGCTCGTTAAGCTCCCGGTCGGCGCGGCGCTTGACGTGAAGCTTCTGCCCTCGTCCGTAAAAGGCGAAGAGGGACTTGACGCGCTTTGCTCGCTTCTGCGCGGGTTTGTACTCTTGGGCGGCTTCTTTATGCAGCCGGACGTGGTCGACGCGGAGGTGCTTCGTAAAGCGCAGGAAAACCCGGGTGAATATCAGAATTTGTCCGTGCGCGTCTCCGGCTGGAACGCGAGGTTCGTCACGCTCAACAGGCAGTGGCAGGATATGGTGATTGATCAGAATGAATGCTGCAGATGATATAAAGCTGTCCGTTGCAGAGATACAGAGATTCTGTATGCACGACGGACCGGGCGTGCGGACGACCGTGTTTTTGAAAGGTTGTCCGATGCGGTGCTTCTGGTGCCACAATCCCGAAATGCAGAGTGCGGAAAAAGAGCTTTTGTTTTTCAAAAACAGGTGCATCGGCTGCCGGCTCTGCGAACAGTGCGGAAACGGCGTCCATACGTTTGATAAAGGACACAGCATAAACCGCGCTCTTTGCGTATCTTGCGGAGAATGTGAGAAAAACTGTCCCGCGTCGGCGCTGCAGATCTGCGGCGGCGATATGAGCGTTGACGAAATTATCCGCGCGGTGAAAAAGGACGCGGCGTTCTACGGGCAGACCGGCGGCGTCACGCTTTCCGGCGGCGAGCCGTTTTTGCAGTCCGGTACGGTAAAGCTGTTAAAGGCGCTCAAAGCGGAGTGTATAAACACCGCGGTCGAAACGTGCGGGTATTACGACGTGACAGACGCCGTACCGTATACCGACCTGTTTTTGTGGGATATAAAGGACACGGACGGGGCGCGGCATAAAAAAAACACCGGCAGATCAAACGAGCCGGTATTTGAAAATCTGTTCAAAGCGGATATGGCAGGCGCGAAGATACGCCTGCGCTGTATTCTCGTAAACGGCGTGAACACGGACGAAAAGCATTATAAGGCCGTCGCGGAGCTGATGAAAAAGCTGCGTAACTGCACCGGCGCGGACGTTTTGCCGTACCATGCGTACGGCGGCTCAAAGGCAGAGCTGACGGGCGGCACAGATAACGGAGATAAGGCTCTGATACCGACGGAAGAACAGACGGGCAGGTTCAGAGAAATAATTAAGAATTAAGAATTCAGAATTCAGAGACGGTAAGGGCGGGCATCGTGTTGTACGTTTTTCACGCCGTCAGGCAATTCACGTCGTAAGACAATTCACGTCGTAAGACAATTCACGCGCCGCAAGGCGCAATTCATTCTTACATCATAAAGTACATTATCATTATAAAGCCTTTACAAGTGAATTGACGGCTTATCGCCGTCGTGAATTTCCGCTATCGCGGAATGAATTGGTTTCACCGTGAATTTCCGCTTTCGCGGAGTGACCGTAGGGGCGGGCATTGCTCGTCCTTTGTTAATTATAACGAAAAAAGGTGTCGGCTGCGCCGTAAAATCATGGTGGGACGCCCACACCTTGCAGGTTCCCGCAGCGACACCTTAATTCTTAATTCTTAATTCTGAATTCTTTTAAACAGTCTGGCGGACCAGAAATCCATACCCAGTTCTTCTATGTAGAAGTGAAGTATGGCGCGACAGTTTTTTGTCGCGGTGGAAAGCATAACGTATTCAACCTCGCTGCAAACCGCGCTTTCCGCGTACGAAAACAGCTTTCTGCCTATACCTTTGCTTCTGTATTCCGGTCTTACGTATATTTCTTCGATCTCAAAACAGGGCGTGCCCGCGGGCATTATTGACGTTGTTTCCTTTGTTTCTTCTTTATGCCCGAAAAGGTATCCGATGATCTTTTCACCGTCACAGGCAAGAAAAACGCGGTTGCCGTCAATGTCGGACCTCTCGTTTTTTCTGTACCCGTGACAGCTGTTTTCAGCCTCCCACAACCCGGATAATTCTATGAGCGCCGCGACGACCTCGTCTGACAGCGCTGCTTCCGAAATTACAATATTCTCCAATTCTTTGACCTCACTTTTACTGCGGCGCGGCGATCTTTACCGCGCCTTTTATAACGGATATTTCCGCTTTGTCTGCCTGTCCGCCGAGCTCGCCGTCAAGCGTCCAGTTGACGGGTTTGTCCGTCTTGACGGTCAGCGACGGAGCTTTGCCGGAGATGATGACGTCCGGGTCAAAGCTGCGCGTCAGAAGCGTATTCCTTATCTTATCAAGCTCAAAGAGGCTTTTCGGCGTTCTTATGAACGCGTAGTCGAGCAGACCGTCCTCCATTGACGCGTCCTCGGGGGTGAGGCTCGTCAGCCCGGCGACGAAACGCGTGTTTCCCGCGAGCGCGAATATAAAATCATCCTCGTATTCTTCGCCGTTAACGGACAGGGAAGCGTGCACGGACGAGTTGTGGAAATTCTTTATGTCCATATCCTTTAACACGTCAAGATAATACGCAAAGGGACCTATCGCATTTTTTATTTTCTGATCCGTTGAATAACCGACGTCCGTAAACATCCCGAAAGCCGCGACGTATGAGAAAACGCCGCCGTTCCAAAGACCCGCGTCAACTGTTTTGTAGTTGCCGGAAACGGCCGCCTTCGCCGCTTTTTTCGGCGATTTTGGTATGTTCAAAGACGACGCGAAGTCGTTTATCGTACCGGACGGGATATATCCGCACGGCACGTCCGCACCGGATGCGATAAGTCCGCGGAAAAGCTCGTGGAGCATACCGTCCCCGCCGCCCACGGCGATGAACTGATATTCTTTTGCGTGTTCTTTTATGAAATCCTCACCGTCGCACGCGCAGGACGTCGGATGAACGGTGACGTTATATCCGGCGGCTGTGAATATGCACAGTATATCGGAAAGTGAATTTCCGATCTTCCCCTTGCCGGAGTGGGGGTTATATACAAACAGTAATTCTTTCATACTTACGATTATACGCCGGTTATGTTTAAAAACCGTAGTTTTTGATGGTGTTTTTTGTAAAATATTCGGTGTATTTTTTGTTTCGTTGTCCGTACGGGACGCAATAAACCGGCTGTGGGATAAGAAAAGGAAACGGCGGGAGAAATGCTCCCGCCGGATTTGTGTTATATTATTTCTTTTTCTTTGTTACTATGATTATGACTATGACCGCGATCGCTACTACCGCTACGGCTATGGCTACGGGGATTATCCAGCCTTTGTTTGACTTATCTGTCGTTTCCTTTGCGCCTTCCGTTTCGGCTTCCGTCGCTTTTGCGGTGTCTTCGGCGTCCTTCGTTTTCTGTTCGCCGTTCGTCGTTTCTTCCGTGCCGCCGGCTTCCGTTTCCGTTGCTTCCGATGCTGTCGTGTCGTCAGAGCCGCCGCCCTGGATCTCTTTTACGTATGCGGGATCCAAGTCGACCGTTACGCCCTCGGCTTTGAACATCTGCGCGTCCTCCAGGGTTTTGAAGAAGCCCGCCGAGTAAACGGTTATCTCGGATTCGTCCGGGTCGGAGCAGCCGCCGTCATACGCGTCGAAACGGAGCTTCAGCACGTTGCCCTCGTAACCCATTCCGTCGCCGAGTTCCGCTACGGCTACCTGGTTTCCGTCTACCTCGTAGTATTCAAGCGGTACGCTGTAGCCGCCGGTGTAATCTGTAACGCCGTCAAGCGTGCAGTAGAATATCTCGCCCGCCGCGTACGGATCGTTCGTCTTCATGTATATGGCGAAATACGGGTAATCCTCGGCCTGTATCTTTACCTGGCCGGATACGTTCAGGCTGATGTACGGGTCGTTGCCGTCCTCAAAGCTGAACGTGACGCTTCCGTCGTCGTTTAAAACGTAATCCATCTGATTTTTGCCGGAGAGCTTTGTGAAGTCGATTATCACTGCGTCGCCCTCAGCCGTCGGTATCTCAGCCTTTGTAACGACTTCGCCGTCGGGGTCGGGGTCGGTCAGTGCCGCGCCGCCGAATACGGTCTTGCCGGACATAACGAGGCGGTTGGTGCCGCATATATTGTCGTCTCGGCCGTTTATAACTCCGGAGCCCCATTCAAGCCAGTTCTGCCATTTGTTGTCGTTTTCACCCTCGGTAGCGGTCAGAAGAGCCGCGGATATGCCGTAGGTCGTGCCGACGTGAGGCATATTCTCATACAAAAGCTCATCCCACGGGATGTAGACTTCGTACGTCGTGGTCGTGCCGTCGTTTGACGCGCCGTATTTGCCGCCCTCGCTCTGCAGCGCAAGACCGCTCATAACGCCGTGCCAACAGTAAGCGTAGCATTCGCCGTCTTCCTTGCAGTATGCAAACGCGAATTCCTGATAATCTTCGGAGTAGTTCATATCTCTTACCGACGATGCGACAAGTCCCTGGTCCTCCGTACAGCCGTACGGGTCAAGTCTCATCTGCAGGCAGTCGCCGTTCCAGATCTGAGATCCGTCCACGTTGTCGTTACAGGGGCTTGTGTCCGGAGTCTGCGCCGCGATGTAGAATCCTTCAAAGGTGTAACGGAACCAGATAGTGAACTCAACGTCCGTCTGATCGTCCTTGCTTACGTCCGTCTGCAGATTTTCGGGGTATTTGATGTGCGCTACCGTCGGGTCGCCCCATTCATCCGCGGATATCTTGCCGTCGATGTCCGGCAGTTTGTCGAACTGCAGAGCCTCCACGGTGGCGAATTCCTCCGCCTCTTCAGCCGCCGCAAAAGCGTGGATCGACAAAATCATAATTGCCGCTAAAAGTGCTGCGAACAGTTTTTTCATGATTTTTTCTTACCTTTCTTTATATTATTTTTATAATTTAAAGCTGTCTTTTAATGTGACTATCCTGTTGTAGACGTTTTCGTTCTTGCTGTCAAGCGTGAAGTAGCCCAAGCGCACGAACTGGAATTTGTCGCCCTGTTTGGCGTCCTTCATAGACGGCTCAAGGCAGACGTCTTTTATAAGCTTTTTGGATTCGGGGTTGAGATATTTTTCGTATTCGGACGATTCTATCTCGTTCATGTTAGGATAAGTGAAAAGTCTGTCGTAGAGCGCCGCGTCCGCTTTGATGCAATGCGCGGCGGAGAGCCAGTGGATGGTGCCTTTTATCTTTCTGCCGTCCGCGGGCATGCCGTTGCCGGTCTCAAGATCGGCTTCGCAGTGGACTTCCGTGATTTTTCCGTCCGCGTCGGTCTTTATCTCATTGCACTTTACGATATACGCGCCCATGAGCCTTACCTCGCCGTCCGGCTTCATGCGGAAGAACTTGGGAGGCGGATCGGCGGAGACGTCGTCGCGGTCAATGTAAACGACCTTTGAAAACGGAACTTTGCGCGTGCCCGCGTTTTCATCGTTCGGGTTGTTGGGCAATTCGAAATACTCGGTCTTGCCGTCCGGGTAATTGTTGATCACGACCTTTACCGGATCGAGCACGGCAATGCGGCGGGCAGCCGTTCTGTTCAGCTCCTCGCGCACGCAGTAGTCAAGCAGACCGATATCGACCATGCTGTTTGATTTTGCGACGCCGACCCTCTCGATAAAGTCGAGAATGGACGCGGCGGTGAAACCGCGGCGGCGCAGGCCGCAGAGCGTGGGCATACGCGGGTCGTCCCAGCCGTCAACGAGCCCGGTCTCGACAAGATAACGCAGGAAACGCTTGCTCATTACGGTGTGGGTGACGTTCAAGCGCGCGAATTCTATCTGTCTCGGCTTCGCCGGCAGATCCACGTGGTCGCGCACCCAGTTGTAAAGCGGTCTGTGATCCTCGTATTCAAGCGAGCAGAGGCTGTGCGTGATGCCCTCTATCATATCCTGTATCGGATGGGCGAAGTCGTACATCGGGAAGATGCACCATTTTCTGCCCTGTCTGTGGTGGTCTATATAACGGATGCGGTAGAGCACCGGGTCGCGCATGTTGAAGTTGCCGCTGCCTAAATCTATTTTAGCGCGCAGCGTGTATTTGCCCTCCGGGAATTCTCCGGCTCTCATTCTGCGGAAAAGATCGAGGCTTTCTTCGGCAGGTCTGTCGCGGTAGGGGGATCTAGCCGGGGTGGACAGGTCTCCGCGGTATTCTCTGAACTGATCCGCGGACAGCTCGCAGACGTACGCGTCGCCGGACATGATGAGTTTTTCGGCGAGCTGATACGTGGTCTCAAAGTAATCGGAGCCGTAGAAAAATCTGTCTCCCCAGTCAAAACCGAGCCAGTGGATGTCCTCTTTTATGGCGTCTACGAATTCCGTGTCCTCTTTTGCCGGGTTCGTGTCGTCCATGCGAAGATTGCACTCGCCGCCGTATTTTAACGCGGTGCCGAAGTCTATTACGAGAGCCTTGCAGTGGCCGATGTGAAGATAGCCGTTAGGCTCCGGCGGGAAACGCGTGTGTATCTTCATCCCGGGATTGTTTAACAGATCCTCGTCTATAAAATCGTGTATAAAGTTAGATGATTCCATTTATGTGTACCTCTTAAAGCAGTTTTTTTATTTCAGCTGCGACCTTTGCCGCCAATAGCTCCGTGCCCTCCGCGCTCGGATGTATGCCGTCTTCGCACAGATACCTGTCCGTGTCTGCGGCTATGACGGAGTAAAGGTCGTTTATTCTTATTCCGCGGGCGGATAACATTTCCGCGCACGCTTTATTATATGCTCTTATATCCGAATTCCATTTGTCGGTCGAATCACACAGAAATATCTGCGGTCCCGCTTCGGTCATAACGTAATTCGTTTTCTTTTGTGTGTCAAGCTGTCTGCCGCCGGGCGTCGTCGTCGCCCAGATCAGATTTTTGCAGTAACTTTCCATCTGAATTGCAAGCCGTCTGTTCTGCTCTAAATATTCCGGCAGGGGAGTGAAGACGTCGCCGTCCGCGGTGCAGCGGTGCAGATCCCAGACGCCCGTGTTCCAATGGATGACGTCC
>JAEEGW010000037.1 GCA_016280525.1 Clostridiales bacterium | reverse complement strand
TTATTTCAGCGGTTCAAAGTCCGCGGCGCCGTGCTTGCAGAGAGGACATACGAAATCCTCAGGCAGCTCGTCGCCCTCGTAAACGTAGCCGCAGATCTTGCAGACGTAGCCTTTTTTGCCCTCCGTCTGCGGTTTCGGCTTGACGTTGTTCTGATAATACGTATAAGTCATAGTCTCCGCGTCGGATATGACTCTCGCCTCCGTCACGCTGCAGATGAACATTCCGTGCGTGTCAAGGTCTATGTACTGCTCGACTTTAAGCGACATGAAAGAGTTGATGTACTGCGGCAGAAACGCAAGTCCGTTGTCGGAGTGAAGCGGCGTAATGGTGTCGAATTTATCCACGTTTCTGCCGGAGCGGAAACCGAAACATTCAAACACGGAGAACGGCGCGTCTACCGACAGACAGTTGACGTTCATGATGCCGGTCTGCTTTATTACGTGGTGCGAATAGTTCTGTTTGTTTATCGTGACCGCTATCCTGTTGGGCGTGTTGGTGACCTGCGATACGGTGTTTACGATAAGTCCGTTGTCCTTTTTGCCGTCGCTGCACGTCACGACGTATAAGCCGTAGCCTATGTTGAACAGAGCGGTAAGATCCTGCTTCGTCACGGGTTTGTCGCTTCTCGCAACGTATTCGCGGCAGAGCTCGTCGGACAGCGCTTCTATCTGCTGCTTGTTTTCTTCGCTCATGCCGGACTTTATCTTTACCACGGGCTCAACGAATTTGAGGTTCTGACAGCCTTCAAGCATTTTCATCATCGTTTTTGCCGCAAGCGGCGCCCACGATCCGTTTTCTATAAAGCCCACCGTGCGGTTTTTGTATCCGCGCTCGGTAAGATGCTGTATGAATTCGCGCATGAACGGGAAAATATCCGCGTTGTAAGTCGTTGTCGCAAGTATTATCTTGCCGTATTTGAAAGCGTCTTCAACGGCCTCCGCCATATCTTCTCTCGCAAGGTCGGATATCGCTACCTTCGGGCAGCCTTTTTCCTTGAGCTTGTCCGCTAAAAGCAGGGCGGCTTTTTTCGTGTTGCCGTAGACGGACGTGTATGCGATGAACACGCCGTCCACCTCGGGCTGATAAGACGACCAGGTGTTATACAGTCTCAGTACCTCCGGTATCGTGTCCGTCAGCACGGGACCGTGCAGCGGGCATATACGCTGTATGTCAAGCGCCGCGGCTTTCTTTAAAACCGCCTGCACCTGCGCACCGTATTTGCCGACGATGCCGAAATAATAGCGCCTTGCCTCGCACGCCCATTCCTCTTCGACGTCAAGCGCGCCGAATTTGCCGAAAGCGTCCGCGGAAAACAGCGTTTTTGACACCGCGTCGTAAGTTATGGTCACCTCGGGCCAGTGCACCATCGGCGCCGTCACGAAAGTGAGCGTGTGCTTGCCTAATTCAAGCGTGCTGCCCTCGCCGACCTCTATCCGTCTGCCCTCAAAATCGTCGCCGAAGAAGTTTTTCATCATCGGGAAAGACTTTGAATTGGAGACGACCGTCGCCTTTGTATACGTCTTCATGAACTGCATTATATTCGCGGAATGGTCCGGCTCCATGTGCTGGACTATGAGATAATCCGGCTGGCGGCCGTTAAGTGCCGACTGAATGTTGTCAAGCCATTCGTGCGAAAAACGCGCGTCAACCGTATCGAATACGGCTATCTTTTCGTCAACTATGACGTAGGAATTGTATGCCATGCCGTTAGGCACGTCGTACTGACCTTCAAAAAGGTCTATCTGGTGGTCGTTTACACCGACGTAGAAAATATCATCCGTAAGTTTCATTGTCATATCTCCAGCATTTTTAATATTTCGTCTTTTCTTTTGACGCCGTTAGAGGTGGTTATCACCTTGCCGCCTTTGAAAACCATGAGCGTGGGGATATACATAATGTCGTATTCGGAGGCGAGGTCCGCCTCGTCGTCCACGTTCACTTTACCGACCTTTATTTTTCCGTCGTACTCTTTTGCTATCTCCTCCACCGTCGGCGCTATCATCCTGCACGGACCGCACCAGGAAGCCCAGAAGTCAACGAGAACGGGGAGCGTACTGTCAAGCACCTCTTCTTTGAAATTATCTTTTGTAAGCGTTATCTCTGCCATATACAACATCCTCCTTTTTTCTTCCATTATACCCGGAAAGTAAAAATAAAACAATAACCTTTTATAGCTTAACTGAAAATTCGAAAAATAAAATGAGATTTTTCAAATTTACATATTGTTCTTAAAATTAAACAATCAATGTCTTTATTTACGATTATAATAACGATGAACTTGTATTATGTCAGGAAAAGGTATATTATGAATCAAAATGAAAACAATGCGCAGGAGTCAAGCATATCTCTTGAGTTGATTTTCCGGATAATCTGGAAAAACATTCTGCCTATACTTCTGATCACTGTTGTCGTGGCGGGAGCCGCGTTTGCCGCAACGAAACTGTTTATCAAGCCGAGGTACAGAGCGTCGGCTATGGTGTACGTACGCGCAAACACACAGGCGGGCAGCACTACGACGACAAGCGAAATGAGCGTTGCAAAACAGCTCGTAACAACGTATTCCATAATTCTGGAAACGGACAGCGTTCTGCAGGAGGTTTACGAAAACCTTGAAGAACAGTACAAAGTACCCGTAAACACCATAAAAGGCTGCCTGACTGAGGAAGCAATAGAGAATTCCGAGATCTTCAGGATAAACTACGAGGATACGGATCCGGTGCGCGCGGAAAAGATAGTCAATGCCGTTGCGGAAATAGCTCCGCAGAAGATAATAGACGTTGTCCAGACCGGTGCGGCGCAGGTCGTTCAGTACGCAAGCACGCCCACGGCGCCCGTATCGCCTCACGCGCTGAGGAACACCGCGATAGCGGCTCTCGCGGCGCTTATCCTGTCCGCCGTCGTCTTCGTGCTCATATCCCTGCTCGATACGAGCATAAGAACGTCAGACGACCTCTCCGAAACTTTCAAGATAACGGTTTTGGGATCCATACCGACGATAATGTCGGAGACTGATCTTACCGACAAGGAGGAGACCGACGATGATGAATAAAAACAAAAAGAACGTCTCCGGACTTAAAGAATACAAAGTTTTAAACGAAAACACGTCGTTTTCCGTCAAAGAAGCGTACAGCACGGTAAGGACCAACCTGCTTTATTCCGGCCACGCCGGAAAATGCGCGATATTCGCGGTATGCGGCGCGAGTGAGAACGCGGGCAAATCCCTGTCCTGCATAAACATAGCAATCTCGTTTGCGCAGCTCGGCAAAAGCGTTCTTATAATAGACGCGGACATGCGCCATCCGTCGGTTAAAAAGGCTCTGCGCATCAAAAAAGACGTAGGCCTCTCGGACGTTCTGGCAAGGCTGACGAAGGATATACC
>JAEEGW010000257.1 GCA_016280525.1 Clostridiales bacterium | reverse complement strand
GTGTCGAGTACCGTGAACTCGCCTTCTTTGATATCCGTTATAACGCCGGATACGTTCGGCGGCACCATTATTTTGTGCAGCACCGCCTCGGTCTCCTGAACGGTTCCGATAACGTCGCCTCCTATGACTTTGTCGCCGGGTCTTGCGACAGGCTTGAAAGCCCATTTTTTCTCTTTGTCAAGCGACGGGACGGACGCGCCTCTGCTTATCCTGTCTCCGTACAAGGCGTACAGCTTGTCAAGCGGACGTTCTATGCCGTCGAATATGGATTCTATCATACCTGGTCCGAGCTCGGCGGAAAGCGGCATATCGGTAAGATATACCGGCGCGCCGGAGCCTATACCGGCGGTGTCCTCGTAGACCTGGACGGACGCAACGTCGCCTCTAAGCTCTATTATCTCGCCTATAAGGCGCTTTTCACCGACGCGGACAACGTCGTACATGTGTACGTCCGCCATGCCCGACGCGGTTATAAGAGGACCTGATACTTTTATGACTTTTCCTGTTTTTTCTGTATTTTCCATCATATAAAGCCTTTCATTTTTTATATAAGGTCGCTGCCGATGGCTTTTTTGATATTTGCGGCAATGCGCTCCTTTGAGTACGTTCCGTCAGAGCATTCGTCCGGAACGGGTATGATTATGGGGTAGGGATCGTTTAAGTATTTTTTTGCCGCTTCCTCGCAGCTTCTGTAAACCGTCTCGGTAACGAATATTATTCCGTAGCCGTCGTTATACAGTTTTGCTATAAGCTTCTGCGCGGATATATCGGCGGACGGCTCAAACACGGCGACTCCCGCCGCGCCGTACAGCGCCGCAACGGATTTAGGACCTATAATAGCGGCCTTGAGTTTTCTTTCTGTCACAGCGCGCCTCCTGTTCCGGCAAACGCCTCTCTTATATGCCTTGCCTCCGCCGTTTTCTTCTTGAAGTACAAGAACACCGGCGCCGGATGCTCCGGCTCGTATTTGTAAGGCTCAAGCTTTGACTGTGCGTACAGATCAAGCACGTCCGCGGCGTCGGAAAACGATCTTTTAGCCGCGTCTGAGCTGTCACAGAAAGCGTAATGCGCGTCGTAACCGAACGTGTAAGGCCGCAGCTCGTCGGCTCCCGATTCGTATGCGGATATCAGTATATCCGGCGGAACGGAGCCGCCCGGCAGAAACAGCGCTTTTATATCCGCAGCGTCAAGCCCTATGTTTTTCGCCCGCAGATACGACATGAAATTCTTGCCGTCCGCCTCAGCGGATATATACTCTGCTATCGGCTTCGGCGCCGATTTCGCGCGCTCCGATATCTCTGTGTAAAACGCTTTGTCGCATTCCGTGCTTATACCGAAAGGCAGGCTCAGCGTCTCGGAATCAAACGCGGCGTTAAGCGACTTTGCTATCGTCTCCGACAGAAGCGAGAATTCTCCGCCGCGGCAGCAGGCCGCCGCGATCTCCGTATCGAACATAGTGTTATCGTATAAATACGGTTTCGGATCGGCTCCGTTTATCCTGCATTTCAGAAGCACTTTAACGTTGTGCGCGTCGTACGGCAGGATGAGAAGAGAATAAAGCTCTTCCGGCAGCGCCTCCATAACGAATCCGCGCAGAGCCGAAAGCTCTCTGTCTGCAAGCTCGCCCGCGCTTTTCCCGTCAGCTCCGCCGCCGTAACCGGTCTGGCTGAGCAGCCGGAGCGAGTCCTGTTTGTCCGCCGTGATCCTGGAAAGCGCTTCTTTCGTTAAGATGGAAGTCTCCTTTGCCGAGATATACGCAACGGTAAATGAATAATCAAACATTGTCTTTACCTTGTGAGGGGAACAGGATCATATCCGCCTCCGCCTCGTATTTATCGTGAAGCTCTTCAAATATCGAATCGAGCGTCGCGTCAACGTCGGACAATTCCGATATAAGATACACGCCGCCTTTTATCTTTTTGTCGGCTTCAAACGTCAATTCCGCGTCTGCTCCGAGCGCTTCTTTTATATCCGCCTTCGCTTTTTCGTCTAAAAGCGGCAGATCGTTTTCCGCAACTTTTACGGTGAGCTTTTTATTCGGCGCGTATTTTATTATCAACTTTTTTATATATTCAAGCCTTTTTTGATCCGGCTGCGAAAGCATCATTTTATACGCTTCGGCAAACGCTTCTTCTAACACCGTGCGTCTGGCGTGAAGCTTTGCTTTTCTTGCCTGCAGACCGCTCGTAAGCTCGGATATGCGTTTGACCTGCGCGCATTTTTCGTCCGATTCTTTGTTTATGCGCGCGACCTCCGCCTCCGCTTTGTCGAGCATCGTTTTTTCGTTATCCGCGGCGCGGCGGAGTATCTCGTCGGTTATCTGTTCCGCCTCCGCTTCCGCGGTTTTTATGATCTTATCTATCAATGCCTGTGAAGACATACCGTTCACCTTTACACCATAGGTGCCGCGTGAGTCATCGGCGCCATGAAGACTATAAGAAGCGTTGCAACGAGCGCGAATATGGCGTAAAGCTCAACAAGCGCGGTCATCTGCATGCCTTTTGTCTGCGCGTCGGGCTGTTTTGCCGTCATAAGTATAGCGGCAGCCGCCGTCTTGCCCTGATACATACCGGAGAACAGACCTACTACAGCTATCGGTATCGAGGCGAACATAAGAGCCAAACCGGCTTCCTTTGTGAGCGTGCCTATTGTGCCGTCAAACAGACCGGCTCTCATAACTATGACTATCGCGGAAACAAGTCCGTACATACCCTGCGTTGCGGGAAGAGCCTGCAAAACGAACAGCTTGCTGAAAAGCTCCGGCTTTTCCGCCGTAACGCCCGCCGCGGCTTTACCTGCCGCCTGAACACCGTAAGACGAGCCGATGCCCGCCAGCGTCGCCGCAAGCGCGGCGCCTATTATCGCATAAATTGCTCCCATTGACATTTTTGTTTTTTCCTTTCAATCACTTTTTATTTTTTACGATTTGCGTATATTTGTTTTTTCTTTCCATGGGACGGAAATACAGACCGTTGCCCTCGTAGAATTTTCCGAAAAATTCAATAAACTGAAGTCTGCCGGTGTGAACGTACGCGCCTAAGATAGACAGAGCCGTGTTCAGACCGTGACCTAAGATATAGACCGGGACCGCCGCAATTACGTTTATCACCGGTACGGGTATCGCGGACGATATCATTCCGGCAACGACGTTCATTACCATGCCTATAAGTCCGGATGCGAGCGCCAGCGCGAATATACGCAGATACGACAGTATATCGGACAGATAGTTCGTTATTCCGGTAAGCGACGATACGCCGCCGGTAACTTTGCCGAAAAACGTTTTCTTCGCGTGACCGCCTAAAATTATTATCACCGCGACGGACGCTATGGCCATTATTATGCCGACTTTTCTCGTCTGCTCAAGCGCTAACAGGCCGCAGCCCGTTATGAGCGTCATCCACGCTATCTGATCGGTTATCGCGTCAAGCCATCTGCCCGCTTTTATGTTCATAACGGCTTTTATCGTGATGCCGGTGAACATATGAAGCACGCCGACGGCGAGAGCCAGGATCATAGCGCCTAAAATGTTGTCAAGCGGCGAGAACAGTATCGGATGCCACGTGGCGCCGAAGTACGAGCCGTACATAACGCCCCAGAAGATACCGGGCAGGCTTGAGTAAAGCATGACGTTCACGAGCTTTGCAAAATCGCCCGTCGGCCGTTTTATCCGCTTGACCGCAAGCATAACCAGCGCTATCAGCACCGCGTATCCCACGTCGCCTATGATCATACCGAAGATCATAAAGTACCACGGAGCCATGAACGGGTTCGGGTCTATGTCGTCCTTGCCCGGCGGCGAATATGAATTGGTTATTGTGGAATACTGGTCTATCAGATACGGGTCTTTCGTTACGGACGGCACTTCGTCGTCCTCCGCCGGATCGTCGAATGTTACCGAGCAGACGCCCGCCGCGCCTGACACGGCTTTTTCCACTATGTCGGTTTTATCGGAGCGCACCCAGCCGGTCAGCACGACCGTCGTTTCGGTCAGCTCCGCGGGTATCTCCGCTCTGTCCGTTTTCGCTTTTTCTTTATCAAAGAAAAGCTCTACGTTCTTTTTCTTTTCCGCGGCTTCCGCAAGATCTTTTTCCGTGGACTGCTGCAAAAATTCAAGCTGCTGTTTTTTCTGCCTGTTTTTTTCTATCGCTTCCTTTGCCGTGCCGGCTTTATAAGGAAGTCTCAGCCGCTCGAAGCCGTGCTCCTCAAGCTCTGATAAGACCTGCTTTTCGTCGTCTTTGAATACGCTTACGTAAACGTATTTCAGCCCGCTTTTTTCGTAAAAAACGGTATAGCTGACGCCGTTTTCCTCGCAAACCGTGTCAAGCGGCTGCGCCGTTTTCGCGTTTGCGGAATAAGGAATGCTGCCTATGAGCAGCGAAGTGTAACGTGTGCCGTTCTGCTCTTTTGCGTCAAGCTCAAGAGATTCAAACGGCAAAAGCTCCGCGTACTCCTCGTCGCACTGTCTTATCTGAGATTCGATCGAGCCCAACTGTTCGTACAGCTCCACGGTCTTTATGACGTGAGTTTTGTCCTGCTGACTGTCGCGGTCAAACTCCTGCTCCGTGTAAAGCGTCGGAGCGGAGAGCATACCGCCGCTGCTTTTCGTGTATTTGGAATAAGCCTGAAGCGCCGTGCCCGCCTCCTCATAGAGGATGGGCGCGGATACCGCCCTTACGGTGACGGAGCTTTCCTGCCGTATAGGCATGAATTCGCCGCATTTCTGCAGCGCCTCCGTTACGTCTTCAAGCCGCTCCGATAAAAACGCGACGGTCGCTTTTTTCATTGCGACCCTCATATTTCACACGCCCCTTTGAATATAAGTTCAGCC
>JAEEGW010000256.1 GCA_016280525.1 Clostridiales bacterium | reverse complement strand
TTGTGGATGAAATCGCTGCGCGATGAAATCCGCACTGAAGTGCGGGATAAAGAGGACGGATTTAATTTCATCTGTCGCCATAGCGGCAGATTTCATCC
Organism: Clostridiales bacterium; assembly: GCA_016280525.1. Classification (GTDB taxonomy): domain Bacteria; phylum Bacillota; class Clostridia; order Oscillospirales; family CAG-272; genus UBA1248. The sequence continues at coordinate 15,703 of JAEEGW010000256.1, read as the reverse complement.
AACGCAACAGCGTTGGATTTCATCGCGGCACCGCCGCGATTTCCTTTTTTTGTTATTTCAAGCTTTTATGTTTATCGCTGAATATCAAACTCAACAAATTCAAAATTTATATGCGTTTTTCGCTTTTGCGATTTCAAGCGTTAAGCACAAGAGAACAACGGAGAGGTTTATCCTCTCCGTTGTTTTCTTCGCAATAAAAAGGGGCTCGAAGGGGAGCGGTAGTGAATTGACCGTCCGGGGGACGGTCAAGAGCCGCGGAAGACCGAGCACCGTCGAGGCGCCGACCGCTACCGTCTCCCGCTCGCGCCCCCTCAATCTCGTCAGAGATTGTGGGGCCGGGGTTCCCCGCCGCGAATAGCGGTGGGGGTTCACGGGAGGGGACAGGGGGGTAGACGAGCTTTGCGCTGCCGGTGGCAGATAAAGCAAAGCGAGGAAAGCGCAGCGGTCGAAAGAAATCAAGCACAGTCACGGCAGTGACGCGCAGATTTCTTCGGGTCACCGCAAGCGGGGTTCGTCCGCCCCATCATTTGTAAAAATGATGGGAGGGGACAGGGGGGTATGGGGGGTGGCGCGTAGCGCCGTGAGGGGTGGGCGACCCACCATAATTCGTCGCATAGCGACACCTTTCTTTATTCTTTCTTCTTTCTTCTTTATTATTTATTATTTCGGGCGATCAATGATCGCCCCTACATTAATTTGTTTTATTTGAATCGGGCGATCAATGCTCGCCCCTACAGACCGGCTACGTTTTTATCCCGGTTCTTTTCCCCATTTTTGCGTTTTTTGTTGACTTTTTTGTATTTATGTGATATTATTGATTTATGCACAGAGCAAATATTTACTATTTGGAGGAGACATGAAAAAGAACCTTTTATGCATCTTTCTGGCGGCGATGATGCTGTTCTCGCTCGCCTCATGCACGAAGACGCAGATTTCCTCTGAGCATCTGCAGGATTACGTCTTCACACTTCAGTACCACGACAATTTCAACATTCTTCAGCTGACGGACATCCACTGGAACGTGAACACTTCCGCAAAGTCCTCTATGACATACCTGGACAAGCTGCTGAAAGAGGCCGACGCTCACATAAAAGCGACGCAGGGTGCGGACGCCAAGATCGACTTAATCGAGCTTACCGGCGATATGTTCATGCTGGCAAACAGCTACCACTTAAACACGTTCATAGACTATTTTGAGCAAAAAGCAAAAGAATACGGCTTCGTTTACGCGCCGATCTGGGGCAATCACGACAGACACTGCCTGTATAACCCCCGGACGCTCGCGACAAAATTCAAAGAAGCCGAGCACTGCCTCTATTTTGAACCGACCGACGATCTATACGGCAGAAGCAATTACGTTATCAACCTGACGGAAGACGGAACGAAAAACACCGCCGTCGCCTGGATGATAGCGAATATTGACTCCGGCGCCGCGTTTTCCGAGACGGAGCTCTCCGTTTTCAGAGATTACGACTACATCCGTCCCGAGCAGACCGACTGGTACATAAGCGAGCACGCGCTTGCAGGCGAGGACGTTCCCGCTATCGCGTACTATCACATCCCGCAGGATGAAAACGAAAAAGCGTGGGTAGACGTCACCGAAAACGGCGCGCAGATCAAAAACAAATTCTTTAAACTTGAAGGATTTGCCGACAACGGAAACGAAAAATACGCAAGCGATTTTATCGACCGCGCAAAGGATCACGGCCTGAAAGCCGCGTTCATGGGTCACGCTCACAACGTGGACTGGACGTTTGAATACGAAGGCGTGGTCATAGGTCTCGGTGTCAAGACGGGAGATGAACTTTACTTCGCTCACATAGACGTCAATTCCGAAGACAAAGCCGTCAAGGCGGGTCTTGCCGACAGCGGTATCACGGAGAATTTCGATCTTATAGGCGCTTCTCTGGTAACGCTTACCGGCAAAGACGGCTCGTTTGAGCTTGAGCATCTCTATTTCAACGAAAGGGAAAACGGAGACTTTTCTGCGTGGGTTAAATGGTAATGAAATATATGTTTGACAAAAACAATTCCGTCCTTTCAGGACTTGACTCAAAGCAGAAAAAACAGAACCTTATAGTTACGCTTGCCGTAATCATATTCTTCATTTTATCCGCTTTCACGCTCATGAATTTCTTATACTGCCTGTCCGACTGCATAGGCTCCATAGTCTGCGCTTCCCCCGACGTTTCGGGACGCGACGCGTTAAGATCCTTGCCTATATTCCTCTCGTTCTTCATGACGCTGTCCGGCCTTATGACCGCGCATACGTTCTACCGTAACGAAAGCGAGCGGATACTCAGAAGAAAAGCCAAAAAGCACTCGGGCATAGGCGCGGTATTAGGCGTTATCATAATAGTTTACGTTATAGTAATGAGGATAAACGGCAGATACCTGTCGCTCGTTGAAGGCGCTCCTTCCGCGCTCTATCCGCTGGATTCCGTTTTATACGCTATGCTTTTCATAGCTATCTCGATTATTTTACGTATCTATTTCAGACACGGCGGAGCGAAAAAATTCTGCGGACCGTCAAGACCTCCGGTACAGAGATTCGGCAGATTTATAAGAAGCTTTTTCAGAACTTTCTGGCTCCTTATAGGACTTTACGGCTTCTGCGGATTCTTCTACAGCATTTTCATCGTGGACTTTACAAACGGCTACCTGCCCTATATAATCGCCATGATGCTCGTATCTCTCGTCGCTTTCCTTACGATAGCGATTTGGGAGCTTTGCTACAACAACCTAAACGTTGAGACGCGCAAAAAAGCGACGCTGCCGCTTGCGTTCATCTCCCTTGTTGTGTCCGTTATAACGGCGGTCGTGTATTTCCTGGCGCTCAAAGGCAACCTTGACGGACCGTCGAACGTAGGTTTCGGACTTCTTCCCATAGCGTTTTCCGCAAGCGTCAACTTTGCAACTCTGCTCGTTGTCGCAATGCCGATAATCGTTTCTGTCACCGCGCTCTTCAAAGGACTGATCAGAAGGATAAAAGCAAAAAAATGAAATTTATAACAGCCTGACCGGCTGTCCGATGACCGGACAACGGCAAAGTGTTATTACATTAAACTAAATAAAATAATTATAATATGAAAATTTTATATAAAACCCCTTGCATAATTATTCGGTAAATGGTATACTGGATAAAAAATATAATAAGGAGAAAAAATATGAAAAGAATCATTTCGCTCGTGATCATTGCGATCATGCTTACGACAGTGGCTTTTGCTGCCGGACGTACGTTCGAAGAACCGGTCGCCGGTAAACTGAACATCGTCGTTGACGGCGGTACGGAGCTGAAAGAAGCTCCTGCGGGCAAGCAGGTAGCCGTCAGCATCAAGCTCGTAAACAACACGACGATAAGCTCGCTGAAGCTCAAGCTGTTTTATGACGAAAAACTCTCCGTTGTAAAAGGCGGTGGAGACAGACCGAAGATCACGTTTGATATACGCGATCCCGAAGACACCTCGGCTATGATAAGCAGCAGCGTTAACGAAGAAGAAAGATCCATCAAACTGAACTGGGTATCCGGTGAAGACCAGGTCGTAGGCGACTGCACGTACGCCACCGTAACTTTCCTTGTTGCGGCTGACGCAGAGGTCGGCTCCTTCCTGCCCATCACGGTAGGCCCGATCAACCCCAACGACGTTTTTGATATAAATCAGACCAACATTGAATTCAACGTAATTGAAGGCGGTGTTGACGTTATAGATTATATCCCCGGCGACGTTGACAGAGACGGTTCTCTCACCAACAGAGACGTTATAATGTTCAGCAGACACTTAGGCGGCGCAACACCCGAAGGCTTCAGCCTCTATGCGGCTGACTACGACGACAACGGTACGGTCGACGCGACCGACCTTGAAGCGCTGTTCGCGGTCGTTTGCGGCTACACTTATACGCTTCCCGACACCGGCTACGGTTTAAGCGAAGTTCCCGCCGATAAGCTCGCGATCGTCGTTGACGGCGCAGAAAGCGTTTATAACGGCAGAGCAGGCCAGAACGTTGAAGTCAAAATAGGACTTGTAAACAACCCGGGCGTAAGCTCCGTAAAGACAGTTGTTTACTGGGCTGACGCTCTGACGCTTGTTGATGCTACGTACGATATTTACGATGCGGAAGACACGTCCGCGTACGTCAACACGGCAGACTGGACCACAGTTACCAACTCGTTTGCGTTCAACTGGGCAAGCGGCGACAACCAGGTGACCGGCGACGTTACGTTCGTAACGCTTACCTTTGCGATCCCCGATACCGTTGAACACGGCGAATTCCTGTTCGTTGCCGCCACGGCTGACAACGTATACAACGCCGCGGGCAGCGCGGTTGAGTTTGAAGTTCTTAACGGCGGCATAACCGTTCAGAACTTCTTAAGAGGCGACACCAACTTTGACGGATTCATTGACAACAAGGACGTTGTCGTTCTGTTCAGGTACGCATCCGGTTCCATGGAAGTAACAGAGCTCATGGAGCTTGTCTGCGACTTTGACGAAAACGAAGAAGTCAACAACAAAGACGTTGTTGCTCTGTTCAGATTCGTAAGCGCGAAAGACTGATTTAAGTAAGGATATCGTTCAAGAGACTGCCCTCTTACAGGCAGTTTCTTGAATTTAGCTAACAAGGAGTAATACAGTTGAAAAAGATAATTGCGGCGCTGCTTGCCGCGTTTATGCTGATCTTGCCCGCCGCTGCAATGCACGTGGACGAAAGCAATACGACGCAGGTCTGGATGAACAGCGAAGACTGTTTCGGTTGTTTTGATACGTTTTTACTTGAATACGGCGACGAAGAAAAAACCATGATGGAACTGTACGGGGTAGGCGACGGAGCCGGCGCTGCCAATCTGTCAGAACATCCCGTATACGTAACTGACGAGACGGGTATCGCCTGCCGCGGATGGCTGGGTCTTCATAACGGCCGGCAGGTCGCGCAGTACGGCTACAGGATAAACGACGGAGAGCATATTTATAACGACGAATTCAAGCTCGGCGCAGAGCAGGCCGTTTACAATGCCGGCGGAGATTCAAGATACAAAATAACGGTGCCGATAGAGGGCAGAAAAATGCCCACCCTCATAACCATGATGGTAAAAGACGTCTACGGCGACGAATACGATTTTATAGAATTTTCCATAAACGGCAATTATATCGAACAGGAAAGAATCTGCGTTCACGCGGACGGCGTCGGCAAAGCGGTACAGGCAAGAGCCGGCGATACGGTCAAAATAAAGATCCGCGTTGAAAGCAACACCAGGCTTGACGCGTTAAAAGCAAAGGTAAGCTGGCCGGACACTCTTACTCTTACGGACGCGGTCTACGGGACCGACTCGTCGTTTGCGGACGTTTCCGTACCGGCCGACGGCTGGGGAAGCGTAAGCGGTTCTTACACGTTCAGCTGGACGGATGATTACGATACGATCGAGGGAGATTTCATTCTGGCTGAGCTTACGTTCGCGGTCGATTCGGATATTGAAGAAGACACGTTCTTACCGATCACCGTATTTCTCGGCAAAGGCTACGTGTCCTCCGTAACCGGAAACCCCATTTCCATTGAAGTTTTTGACGGCGCGGTAAAAGCCGTTATGCCCGATGAGGGCGACGTCAACTGCGACGGCGCGTTTGACAACAAGGACGTTGTCGCTTTGTTCAGACACGTATCGGGCGATCTGTGCCCCGTTTTCAACACGACCATAGCCGACGCAAACGGCGACAAAAAAATAAACAACAAAGACGTTACGGCGCTCTTCCGTCTGTCTCTGCTGCAGCCGTCCGAACCGTCCGATATGCCCGTTGTTTTAGGCATTTCGGATATAGGCGGAAAATATCTCGTATACGGCTCCGCCGAGGTGGACTCCGTTATACGCACGGAATATCCGTCCGGAAAGACGATAGACAACGTCTGCAACAACAAATACTTCTATATTGAAGTGCCCGTAAACTACGGTGATCAGGTAACGTTCTACGCAACGGCGCCCGGCAAGCTGATAAGCGAAGGCAACACCGTTTCCATCATCCCGAACACCGGCGGCGGAAACGTATGGGGCGGCAGAAACTCCAGGATATTCTACAGCGGCACGTACGGATTCCTGACCGGCAACCAGGCGGATATGGGCTCTTTGGCAAATCTTAAAGCGTATATCGCAAACAAAACGATAAAAGAAATACAGACCGCTACCGGCAAGGAAACGAAACTGATATATGCCATTATCCCCGACCCCGCTACCGCGTATTACGACGAGCAGAACGAGGGCGTCTACGTTCCGCAGCCGCTCAACACGGCGATGCAGAGCTTCGTAGCGGAGATAAACGGCTGTCACAAGGACGTTTACGCGCTTGATCTGTTCTCCGTCATGAGAGCGAACAAAGACAAACGCATTTACTTCTCAACGGATACGCACTACACCGAATACGGCGCGTATTACGTATATCTTGAGATAATGAACAAAGTGCGCGAAGCTTTCCCGAACGCGACCGCCAGAACTATTGAAAACGGCGATTATACCGTTGAATTCTATGACGTCCCCGGCGGCGATATGTGCGGCATGATAGGTATGAGCATGAACGAGGTGGTTCCGTTCTTCATCGCAAACTTTGAGGATACCGGTTCGTACTACCTCTCCAAGAGAGCGGACGGCATCAAGTCCGCCGGCTTCGGTCCGGGCGGATGGCAGAGAGACTCCGAGCTGCAGGATTCAAACAATCCCACGGCGTACTTCTTAGGCGACTCGTACGGCTGCTACATCCTGCCGTTTATCGGCGCGAACTTCTCAAAGGTCTGGACTAACCCCGGCGTTCTGTGGAGCTATTCTCTCGACAAATCCATACTTGTGCAGAACAAGCCGGATTACGTGATACTTCTCGTCTGCCAGAGAAACGTAGGTCCCAACTTTATGGGCAACCTTATAACCGATTTCTCAATGAGCGTAAGCGGATTCTGATCCGAATAATTCTTAAGGCGCCGCCGTATCGGGCGGCGCTTTTTATATATTTTGTAAATAATATAATATATAACTTGCATATTTAAAAAATTGGTATTATAATAGTTTAGATATTATTATAAGGGGATATTTGATGAAAAAACTGATTGCCGGCGTTCTTGCCGTGATTTTAGCAATTTTACCGGCAGCCGCAGTGCATCACGACGATTACGATACGACAAAAGTCTGGCTGAACAGAGACGTTTTTGCAATGGCATTTGACAGGATCTCTCTTGACGGCCCACGCGGGCTTATGTCGCAGATGGATCTTTTCGGCGTCGGGGACGGCAGCGCGGCGCGCGTCATAAACGAGCATCCGATATACTTAACGGATGAAACGGCGATAATATGCAGCGGCTGGACCGGGATAATAAGCGGCGAAGCCGTAACGGTGCAGTACGGATATAAAGTAAACGAGGGCGAGCCGGTATTCAGCAACGCTTTTAAAAGAGATCATGCGGAGCAGGCGGTTTATAACGCCGGCGGCGATTCGAGATACGATATAACCGTGCCGGTTCAGAACACCGGAGAGCCTATACTTATAACGCTCGTTTCAAACGGCTCGGACGGCGTGGTGCGCGATATACTTGAGTTCTCCGTCAACGGAGAGTACGTATCAAAAAACAGCAAACGCATATCCCCGGCACAAAGAGTTTTTAAAGAGATCGAGCAAGGAAAGCTGAACGTCGTGATAACCGGCGGAACGGATTATAACCCCGTCGTCCGCGGCAGCGAATTCACCGTCAGCGTGGATCTTGTAAACGTCATATCGGTAAACAGCGCAGAGCTTTATATCCGTTACGATCCCGGTCTTTCGTTTGTCAGCGCGGATTTCCCTGAAAACGATCCGAGGATCGAAGTCTACGCTTCCGCAGAAAACGACCCGGCGTCGCGCACGGTGAGGCTGATCTGGAGCAATTCGGACATACTTGAAGACGACTGCACGGCGGCGAACCTCGTTTTCAAGCCGGATAACGATATTAAAAAGGAATTCTTACATATCTCCGTCGATCCGGATATAAGCTGCGTTAAAAACTGCGGATACAGCGTTCCGTTCAATGCTGTAAACGGCGGCGCGGACATAATACCGTGCGTCCCGGGCGATATAAACGGCGACGGAAAGGTATCAAACAAGGACGTTACGGTCCTCTTCCGCAGCGTAAGCGGCGCGGAAATTGAATTAATAACCGAAGCCGCGGATATAAACGGCGACGGCGAGGTCAACAACAAAGACGTCATAAGACTTTTCAAAGCGGTCTGCGACACGGACGAAATCGATATTTCTCCGCTTCTGCAGCCCGAAACGTACGAGGAGACGACGGCGAGCGTCAGCAACGTAACGTCGTGGACCTTCAACGACGGGACAGCCGGCAACGTCATAGGAGTCTACTGCGAGACGGAGCCGGACGCGGAGGTGTTCGTCTGCGACGAGGGCGGCACGGTGCTTTTAAGAGAGCGTTCGCTTTACGGATATTTCTACGGCAGATTCATGATGCCGTTTGATAAAACGTCCCAGAAGGTTTATATTTACGCGAAATCCGAAGGCAAGGCAATGTCAAGGACGAGCCGGGCCTGCACGCTTGCATACAGCGAAACCGTCGGCAGCGGCGCCATAATCGGAAAAGACAGCCACGTATTCTTAAACTACTACAAAGCCCATTACAGCGGCGAAGCAGCCCTTTCCGAAGAGTATGCGACGGGACGCATGAACAATATAAAAAACAAGCTTTACAACAAGCTCGCACAGGTAAGGGCGAGAACGGGCAAGAATACGAAGATAATAATACTTGTCTGCACGAATCCGGCGACGGTTTATCACAGCCTGCAGTACAGCGAAGAGGAAAAGGGCTGGGGCGATATTTACCTGCCCACGTCCGTGACCCAGTTCGGCGAGTTTATGAAGGACGACGAGAATATCTATATGCTCGATATGCGGCAAATACTTTCAGAGCATACGGATAAGCTTCTTTTCGCGCAGGCGGATTCGCACTGGACGCAGATTGCCGGTTATTACGGATATTATCTTGTGGCGCAGAAGGTAAAGCAGGACTTCCCCGCCACGAAGATATACGATATTGAAAAAGATTTTGACGTAAACATCTACACCGGCGGCGGCGACCTTCTCGGTTTTATGGGAGCGCACAACACAACGTCCGTGTGGGCGTCCGTAACGCCTAAGTCGGAGAGTATGTACGTTTCACAAAGCGCCCCGACGGCGTACTGGATGGGAGATTCCTATTACCACAGCATTTCCCCGTTCTTCTCCCTGCTTTTCAGCAAAGTTTACTTAAACGAATACAGTTATCTGGCGCATCCCCCGCTTTACTGCTACACGCTTGACTCGCTTGAAAGCAGAAAGCCGGACTATCTGTTCTACGTATGGACGGAAAGAAACGTTGACGCTATGCTTTCATGGTTTGATTCCGCCATAGTAAACGAAGGATAAAAAACAAAAATACAAGTTGACAATCCGCGCGATTTCTGATATAATAACGCGATATTAAATAAAAAAGAGAGATAAAATATGAAAAAAGGTGCGATATTTGGTATAATTGCGGCGTTTATAATAATCGCAATGCTTATCTTTTTGCCGGTCATAATAAACAACAGTAAAGCTCCGGCTGAAACCGTAAGCACAGACGTTACGGAAAGCGAAGGCGAAAGCACGGCTGCGGAAACGACTGAAAAAACGGAAACGGAAACGGACGCCGTGACAGACGGGACGACGGCGGAAGAGCCGTCCGATACCGTCACGGAAACCGAGGCCGAGACGGAGGAAGAATCCGTATCCGAGACCGAGGAGGAAACGACGGAGGCGGAAGCGACGACGGAAGCCGATGCTGCGACCGCCAAAGAGGAAACGGAGACGGAAACGGAGAAAGAGCCGGAGACAACGAAAGCGGAAGAGACCACAAAGGAAGAAGAGACTACAAAACAAGAGGAGACGACGTCGGCGCCGCTACCGGTAACAACGGCGGAGGTAAAGCCGCTCGATCCGGAGAAGAAATATGTAGCTTTCACGTTTGACGACGGTCCGGACGCGAAGAGATCAAAACTCATAACGGATAAAATGCTTGAATACGGCGGAAAATGCACGTTCTTCGTCATTGGCACCAACATATACGGCGACCGTGAAAAGGGCATGAAATATGCTTTTGATCACGGTATGGAAATACAAATACACTGCTGGACGCATAAGTATTATTACACAAAAGACGATTGCACCGCACAGATATATCACGATGAAGTGTATAAGACGGCGGACAAACTGCATGAAGTCCTCGGAGTCTGGCCTACTCTTATGAGACCGCCCGGAGGAAATATAACGGAAGCTCAGTACAAATCATCCGAGTTCCCGGTGATAATCTGGAGTATCGACACAAACGACTGGAGATACAAAAGGCACGACTCAGATTCGGCAAGCGATATTCAGAAAAGTGTAAACACCATAGTAAATAACGCCCTGTATGACAGCAACGGCAATTTCAACGTCAAAAACGGCGATATAATACTTATGCACGAGATCTATGAAAACAGCTACGACGCGTTCTGCATCATAATCGAGGAGCTTCACAACCGCGGATTTGAATTCGTAACGGTATCGGAGCTTTTGCAGAATCCGGAGCCCGGATATAAATATTACAGCGCAACTTATAAAAAAGGATAAGGGGACTTAAAATGAAGCTTGAAAAATTAGTGGGCGACAGATTCAAAGAGCGCCCCTCGGAATGTCTGGTGGACAGCCACGCGCTGATGCTGCGCGGCGGATATATGAAATTCGTGGCAAGCGGTATCTTCTCTCAGTATATGCCCCTGCGCCGCGTGTGCAGAAAAATTGAGCAGATAATCCGCGAGGAAATGGATAGAATAGACGGGCAGGAGGTCCTCTTCCCCGTCGTGATGCCGGCGTCTATATGGCAGGAATCCGGCAGATACAGCAGCATAGGCGCGGAGATGTTCAGATTCAAGGACAGAAACGGCGCGGACCTCGTTTTAGGCATGACGCACGAGGAGGCCGCCGTTCAGCTCGTCCGCGAATACGCAAACACCTATAACAAATATCCGTTTATGATATATCAGATACAGACCAAGGAGCGTGACGAGGCGCGTCCGCGCGGCGGTCTTATCCGCGTGCGCGAATTCACGATGAAGGACGGATATTCGTTCCACACGAGCCAGGAAGACTTAGAGCAGTATTACGAGAAATGCCACAAGGCGTACGAGCGCATTTACGCTCGCGCCGGCGTGCCGGAGGTCATATCCGTAAAATCCGACTCCGGCATGATGGGCGGCTCCGTAAGCCACGAATTTATGCTCTTAACTCCTATTGGCGAGGACAGCATAGTTATCTGTAAAGAATGCGATTACAGAAGCAACATGGAAGCGGCGGACAGCATAACGGAGGTGTCCGATTACGGCGACGCCCCGCTTACGAAGGTAAACACGGGCGACGCGCACACGATAGAAGAGGTCTGCGCGGCGCTTAAAGCGGAGCCGAAACAGTCCTGCAAGGCCGTTATGTATCAGAAAAACGCCGACGACAGCTTCGTTATAATTTTCCTGCGCGGCGACCTTGACGTAAACGAAACGAAGCTTACAAACCTGCTCGGCTGCGACGTACATCCCGCCGCCGTTGATGAAAACTCCGGCATAGCCGCCGGCTGCACGGGTCCTGTGAACTTCACGGCAAAGGCGACGCTTCTGTTTGATTCTTCGCTTAAAGGCGGAAAGAATCTTATATGCGGCGCAAACGAGGACGGTTATCATTACACCGGCCTTACGATGGAGCGCGACGTGCCCGGCGTCGAATATCACGATCTGGCTAAGGCGACCGAGGGCGGCATCTGCCCGGTCTGCGGCAAACACACCCTCTCCGTCTCCCGCGGCGTTGAAGTAGGCAACATTTTCATGCTCGGCACGAAGTACACGAAAGCCATGGGCATGCAGTACACGGACGCAAACGGCGAGCTCCAGTACCCGATAATGGGCTGCTACGGCATAGGCGTGGGCAGACTTGCCGCTTCCGTATGCGAGGCTCATCACGACGAGTTCGGTCCTATATGGCCTAAATCCATAGCTCCGTGGCAGGTGCATCTCTGCTGCCTGCGTGCTGACGACGAAGAGACCCACGCATACGCAAACGAACTTTATAATAAGCTCGAGGACGCGGGCATAGAGGTCTTATACGACGACAGAAACGTTTCCGCCGGAATCATGTTCTCCGACGCGGACCTGCTCGGCATACCGCTGCGTGTCATAGTAAGCCCGCGCAACATGAAAGAAGGCGCGGTCGAGCTTGCCGCGCGCGACAAATCGTTCCGCGACAAAGTACCCGTCGGCGACGCGTTTGAGCAAATAGTAAAAAAAGTTAAGGAGTAAGACAGTAAAGGAAGGCGCAAGTCTTCCTTTGCATTTACCGTTATGATAAGGAAACTATCACACTACATAGGAGAGTATAAAAAAATAACGCTTCTGACGCCTATACTCATGGTGCTTGAAGTCGTGTTTGAAGTTTTTATACCGTTCCTCATGGGCCGCATAATCGACGACGGCATAAAGGTCGGCGATATGAACTACGTTATAAAAACGGGCCTTTTAATGATGCTCATGGCGCTTATGTCGCTTTTGTTCGGCGCTCTCGGTGCGATCCTCGCGTGCAAAGCCTCCGCCGGATTTGAAAAGAACCTGCGCCGCGGACTTATGAGCAAGGTACAGCAGTTTTCGTTTGCGAACATTGACAAATTCTCCACCGCAAGCCTCGTTACGAGGATGACGACGGACGTAACGAACGTGCAGATGGCGTTTCAGATGATGATACGTATATGTTTCCGCGCGCCCATAATGCTGACGTCCGCGCTTATAATGGCGATGATGACGAACAGAAAGCTCTCGCTCGTTTTCGTCTGCGTCATCGTTCTGCTCGGCGCGGCGCTCGCGGCTATCGTCGCAAACGCTTTTCCGCGTTTCAGATACGTTTTTGAAAAATACGACGGAGTAAACGCCGGCGTGCAGGAAAACCTGACCGGCATACGCGTGGTAAAAGCGTACGTCAGAGAAGAACACGAAATAAAGAAATTCCACAAAGCGTCTGAATTCTTATACAAGCGCTTCGCTTCGGCGGAAAAAATAGTGGCGTTGAACGGCCCGGCGATGAACCTGGCGATATACGCCTGCATGATAGGCATTTTCTGGTTCGGCGCTTCCATAATCGTAAAAAGCGGCGGAGTTGATATGCAGGTCGGCCAGCTCTCCACGTTCATGGTCTACACGATGAATATCTTAATGAATCTTATGATGATCTCAATGATATTCGTCATGATGACCTTAGCCAAAACTTCCGGCGAGCGTATAGTCGAGGTGCTTGACGAAAAAATAGACTTAACGCAGCCGGAAGATCCGGTAAAAGACGTTAAGAGCGGTGAGATAGTTTTCGATCACGTCAGTTTTTCATACTCAAAAAATAAAGACAACTTAAACCTGGAAGATATAAACGTCACTATCCCGTCCGGCGCCGTGGTCGGCGTCATAGGCGGCACGGGCTCGGGCAAATCGTCTTTCGTTCAGCTCATACCGCGCCTTTACGACGTGACGGAAGGCTCCGTCAAGGTCGGCGGCGTTGACGTTAGAGACTACGATCTGAACACCCTGCGCGACAAAGTCTCAATGGTGTTGCAGAAGAACGTGTTGTTCTACGGCACGATAGCGGAAAACCTGCGCTGGGGCAACGAAAACGCGACGGAGGAGCAGATGAGGGCGGCGTGCGAGTCCGCGCAGATACGCGAATTTGTGGAAAACCTGCCGGACGGCTATAACAGCCACGTTGAGCAGGGCGGCACGAACTTCTCCGGCGGTCAGAAACAGCGTCTCTGCATCGCCCGTGCGCTTCTGAAAGAACCGAAGGTGCTTATCCTGGACGATTCCACGAGCGCGGTAGACACCAAAACGGACGCGGCTATAAGAAAGTCATTCCGTGAATACATACCGGAAGTCACAAAGATCATAATAGCGCAGCGTATTTCAAGCGTAGCGGACGCGGATATGATAATAGTGCTTGACGAAGGCAAGATAAACGGCATCGGAACGCACGAACAACTGCTGCAAAACAACGAAATATACCGCGAGGTATTTGAATCTCAGATGAAAGGGGCTGATTTCGATGAGTGATAACGAAAAGAAAAAAGGCAAAGCCCCGATAAAAACGCTCGCCCGCACGCTCGGCTTCGTTATAAAGTCATACCCCGTGCACTGCGTCATCGTGCTTATCTGCATTGTCGTTACGGCGCTCGTCACAGCCCGCGGAACGATGTTTTCAAAAGAGCTGATAAGCGACTTTATCCAGCCGATGCTTGACGGAACGCTGTCTCAGGACAAAGGCTTCCACGATCTCGGCATAAAGATGATATTCATTATATTAACGTACGGCGCAGGCGTTTTGTCAACGTTTCTGATGAACCGTCTTATGGTCTACGTCACGCAGGGCACGCTCAAAATAGTGCGCGACACGCTGTTTGAGCACATGGAAAAACTGCCTATAAGCTATTTTGACAAAAACGAACGCGGCGATATAATGAGTATCTACACAAACGATACGGACACGCTGCGTCAGCTTATATCTCAATCCGTACCGAACATGATCTCAAACGTATCCACGGTCGTGACCGTGCTTATCTCAATGATAATACTTTCTCCGCTTCTTACGCTAACGGCGCTCATCGTCGTAACGTGCGCGGTTATCATCACAAGGGCGCTCGCCTCGCGCAGCGCAAAGCATTTCAGAGGCCGCCAGAAGAACATAGGCGAGGTGAATGCGTTTATAGAAGAAACGGTCGAAGGTCAGCGCGTCGTTAAAGTTTTCACGCACGAAGAAAAGATCCTTGAAGCGTTTGACGAAAAAAACGAGCGGCTCTACGACAGCACGCGCTTAGCAAACGGACTTGCAAACGTCGTTATGCCTATTATGGGTAACTTGGGTTATTTGAATTACGTTATAGTCGCGGTCGTCGGCGGATTTCTTGCAATAAACAAAGTGGGCGGATTCCAGATAGCGGCGCTCATACCGTTTCTGCAGTTCACGCGCCAGTTCAATATGCCTATCTCGCAGTTCTCACAGCAGCTCAACTCCATAATCATGGCGCTTGCCGGCGCGGAGAGGATCTTCGGCCTGCTTGACGAGCCGATAGAACAGGATACGGGCTACGTAACGCTCGTAAACGCGAAAGAGGACGAGAACGGAAACCTCACGGAGTGTGAGGAACGGACGGGCGTCTGGGCGTGGAAGCATCCGCATTCCGCGGACGGCTCGGTAACGTACACGCGTCTGCGCGGCGACATAGTGTTTGAGAACGTTGATTTCGGCTACACGCCGGAAAAGACGGTCCTGCACGACATAAGCCTCTACGCTCATCCGGGTGAAAAGATAGCGTTCGTCGGCGCGACCGGCGCGGGCAAAACGACGATCACGAATCTTATAAACCGCTTCTACGACATTCAGAGCGGAAAGATAAGATACGACGGAATAAACATACAAAAGATAAAGAAAGCGGATCTAAGGCGTTCGCTCGGCGTCGTTTTACAGGACACGCATCTGTTCTCCGGTACCGTCGCGGACAATATAAGGTACGGCAAGCTTGACGCGACGGACGAGGAGGTACACGCCGCCGCAAAGCTGGCGGGCGCGGATTACTTCATATCGCATTTGCCGAAAGGCTACGATACGGAGATCTCCGGAGA
>JAEEGW010000255.1 GCA_016280525.1 Clostridiales bacterium | reverse complement strand
GCTTCAAGGACGCGGCGGGCAGGATACTTGACAACGACAGGATGCTTTTGTCATAAACAGAAAATAGAAAGTTAATTCTATTTGCATAAAATATATTGAATTCTTAATATTTTACGGATATAATTATAAAAAATACGCAAATGGAGGCCGAAAGTAATGAAATATTGTTTTAACTACTCGTTTTATTACTTTTATATATGACGGCGCTCTGTTTTGCAATTATTTAAAAATTTGCACTGCACGGCGCCTACGGGTGTTTGCGCGGTGCTTTTGTTTTAAGAGGTATTTATGAGTGAGCTTGATATAGCGAGAAAAGAAATAAACGAGGCGGATAAAGAGATAGCGGCGCAGTTCGAGCGGCGTATGCGCGCGGTAAAGACCGTTGCCGAATACAAAAAGCAGCGCGGTCTGCCCGTTCTTGACGAGGTGCGCGAGGCCGAAGTCATAAAGAAGAACAGCGCGCTTATAAAAGACCGCGAACTTACGGGATACTACATAGATTTCATCTCGCACACAATGAAAATTTCGCGCGATTACCAGACCGCGCTCATATCCGGCATAAGCGTGGCATACAGCGGAGTTGAAGGCGCGTTTGCGTCGATAGCGGCAAAAAAGCTTTTCCCGTACGGGAACAGGATACCGTGCAGAGATTTTACCGAGGCTTACGAGGCGGTCGTGCGCGGTGACTGCGAATGCGCGGTGATACCTATAGAAAACAGCTTTGCCGGCGAGGTCGGCGCGGTGATAGACCTTATTTTCACGGGTCCTTTATACATTAACGACGTGTTCGATCTCACTGTGCGGCAGAACCTCATAGGCGTGCCCGGCGCGACGGAGCAGACCGTCAAAACCGTCGTTTCTCACCCGCAGGCTTTGTCTCAGTGCGCGGAATTCATCGAAAAACGCAGCTATAAGACCATGGAATATTCAAACACGGCGCGCGCGGCGGAATACGTTGCAAAGCAGAACGACGTGAGCATGGCGGCGATAGGCACGGTGGAGGCGGCGGAGCTTTACGGGTTGAACGTCATATCCCGCAGCATCAACACCGGAGTTGACAACACGACGCGCTTTGCGGTATTCTCCCGCAAACAAAGCGAAAAAAGCAAATCCGACAACAGTTTTATACTCGTTTTCTCGGTCAAAAACCAGGCGGGCTCGCTCGCGGAGGCGATAAAGATAATAGGCGGTCACGGCTACAATATGTCCTCGCTTCACAGCCGCCCGATGAGAAATCTGCCGTGGCAGTATTATTTCTACGTTGAGTGCGAAGGAAACGCGAACACGGAAGAAGGAGAAAAAATGATGGCTGAGCTGTCTGAGGTATGCGACAGGCTGAAGCTCGCCGGATCGTATAAGGAAGGAAAGATGTCCGTATGACACTGCACGTTGATTTAGGCGAGAACTCATACGATATTATAATTGAGCGCGGCGCGCTTTCAAAGATCGGGGAATATCTCGATCTTAACCGCAGGACGCTTATCGTGACGGACACAGGCGTGCCTGCGCGGTACGCGGACGCCGTATCAAAGCAGGCGGAAAAAGCGTTTACTTTCGTGCTTGAACAGGGCGAGCAGAGCAAGAATTTTGATAATTTGCAGGCTATTCTGGCGCTTATGACCGACTGCGGGTTTGACCGCGGCGACTGCGTTGTCGCCGTGGGCGGCGGCGTATGCGGAGATATTGCCGGATTTGCCGCGGCGGTATATATGCGCGGGATAGATTTTTACAACGTCCCCACTACGCTGCTCTCGCAGGTGGATTCGTCCGTGGGCGGCAAGACCGCGATAGATTTTCACGGCATGAAAAACCTGATAGGCAGCTTCAAGCAGCCGAAAAAGGTCGTGATCGACCCGGAAACGCTTGACACCCTGCCGAAAAGACAGATAAATAACGGTTTGTGCGAGGCGCTTAAAATGTCCGCGACGTCCGACAAAGAGCTTTTTGAGCTGTTTGAGCACGAAGATATTTACGAAAACATAGACACGATAACCGAAAGAAGCCTTAAAGTAAAAATAAACGTTGTTGAGCAGGACGAAAAAGAGGCGGGTCTGCGCCGCGTGCTGAATTTCGGCCATACGCTCGGCCACGGCATAGAAAGCGCCGTGTCGCCCGCGTTATATCACGGAGAATGCGTCGCGCTCGGCATGCTCGCGATGTGCTCAGCCGATATGAAAGCAAGGCTTTTGAAAATATACGAAAAGCTCGGCGTGCCGGGTCGTTACGGTTTCGATAAAGACGCCGTTATGGCGGCCGTGAGCCACGACAAAAAAGGAGTTTCCGGCAAAATAAAAGCCGTTACGGTGGACAGACCCGGTGAATTTGAAATAAAACCGATGAGCATGGATGAATTATTACAAAGATTGGAGAGTCTGTTATGAAAAACACGTTGGGAGCTGCTCTGACCCTTACCCTTTTCGGCGAGAGCCACGGCCCGTACATAGGCGCGGTCATAGACGGGCTCGCGCCGGGACTTGACGTAAACGAAGAAGACGTACGCCACGCGCTTGATATGCGCCGTCCGTCCGGCAAGATCTCCACAAAAAGACGCGAGCCGGATAATTTCACCGTAACGAGCGGGGTTTTCCGCGGAAAGACTACCGGCACGCCGCTGTGCATAATAATAAAGAACGAAAACGCGATAAGCGGCGATTACGAATACGGACCGGCGCGTCCCGGCCACGCGGACTACACCGCGCACGTGAAATATCACGGCTTTGAAGACTTCCGCGGCGGCGGCCATTTTTCCGGCAGAGTCACGGCGGCGATAGTCGCGGTCTGCGCGATCGTCCGCTCGGCGTTAAAGAAAAAAGGCGTATACGTCGGCACGCATATATCAAATCTCTGCAGCATACGCGACAGAGGCTTTGCCGACCCGATAGCAGATATAGAGCTTTTATACAACAGGCAGTTCCCCACCCTTATGGAGGAGGCGGAGGAACAGATGAAGTCCGCCGCGGAGCGCTGCGCCGAGCTGGGCGACAGTCTGGGCGGCGTGCTTGAGACCGTTATAGTCGGCGTTCCCGCCGGCGCGGGCGAGCCGTTTTTCGGCACGTTTGAAGGGGAAATGGCGAAAGCCGTGTTCTCCGTTCCCGCGGTAAAAGGCGTTTCCTTCGGTCTCGGGTTCGATTTCGCAAACGTTTTCGGCAGCGAGGCGAACGACGAGCTGCATTACGAGAACGGCGAGGTCGTGTTTGACAAAAACAACAACGGCGGCGTAAACGGCGGTATAACGAACGGCGCGCCGATACTGTTCAAGACGGTCATAAAGCCCACCCCGTCCATATTCAAACCGCAGAAAACGGTGGATTTCGTAAAAGAAGAGACGATAATACACACGATACGCGGCAGACACGACCCGATGATCGTTCACCGCGCCGCCGCGGTAGTTGACGCGCTTGCCGCATTCACGGTCGCCGACATACTCACCGTAAGATACGGCGACGACTGGTTATACAGCGAATGAGTTTTGAGCAAAAATCTATGAAATACGGTCTGATAGCCGAAAAACTCGGCCACAGCTATTCCAAAATAATACACGAAATGCTCGGCAGATACGAATACGAGCTTTTGCCCATGCCGGAGGAAGGGGTCGGGGTACTTCTTACGTCCAAAGCCTTTGACGGCATAAACGTGACCATACCGTATAAGAGCACCGTTATCCCGTATCTTGACTGGATAAGCCGGCAGGCAAAGAAAATAGGCGCGGTGAACACGGTGGTCAACAAAAACGGCGTGTTATACGGCTACAACACGGATTACGCGGGATTCACCGCAACGCTTCAAAGATCCGGCTTTGACGTTTCCGGTAAAAACGTGCTCGTGCTCGGCTCCGGCGGTACGTCAAAAACTGTCTGCACCGCCTGCCGCGACCTCGGCGCAAGGTCCGTTTTCGTCGCAAGCAGAAGGCCCGGGGACGGGCAGATAAGCTACGAGCATTCAAAAGAAATAGCTATTGATTATATCATAAACACCACCCCGGCGGGAATGTACCCGGACACGGGAAAAAGCGCGATAGAGATAGGCGATTATAAAGGCGTGTTAGGCGTAGTTGACGTTATCTTCAATCCCTTACGCACAAAGCTGCTCCTTGACTGCGAGGACGCGGGCATACCGTGCGCAGACGGACTTTATATGCTCGTAACTCAGGCTATGGCGTCCGCGGAGCTTTTCACGGGCGTCCCCGTAAAGCGTACCGAGGCGGAGCGTATATACGAAGCTCTGCGCAATAATACGGAAAACACGGTGCTCACCGGAATGCCCGGCAGCGGAAAGACCACGGTGGGCAAACTGCTTGCCGAAAAGACGGGAAAGCAGTTTATAGACACGGACGCGGAGCTTGCGAAAAAGATAGGAAACGTAGCGGATTTCATAAGAGCGCACGGCGAGGCTGAATTCCGGGATAAAGAGACGGAAGCGATAAAAGAAATAACGGCAAACGCGCGCGGCGCTGTTATAGCCACCGGCGGCGGCGCGGTGCTGCGTGAGGAAAACGTACGCGCTCTGCGCGAAAACGGCATGATATTCTTCATTGACCGGCGGCTGTCGCTCATAGCGACGGACGAATCCCGACCGCTTTCGTCAAATCCCGAAGCGCTGAAAGCCCGGTACGCGGAGCGCCGCGGCATATACGAAAAAACTTGCGACCACCGCATTATAAACAACCTCACCCCGGACGAGGCGGTTAAACGCATAATGAAACTGCAAAAAGGAAAACGGATATGAAAATACTCGTGTTGAACGGTCCGAATCTCAATATGCTCGGCATAAGAGAGCCGGATATTTACGGCAGAAAAACGTATAAAGACCTCGTGTTCACTATAACGGACTACTGCCGCGAAAAAGGCGTTGACGTAGAAGTTTATCAGTCAAACTACGAAGGCAAACTCGTTGAGAAAATACAGCAGGCGTACGGGAAATTTGACGGCATAGTCATAAATCCCGCGGCGTATACGCATACGAGCGTCGCTATACTCGACGCGCTGAAAGCCGTCGGCATCCGCACGGTGGAGGTGCATATATCCGACGT
Organism: Clostridiales bacterium; assembly: GCA_016280525.1. Taxonomy (GTDB): domain Bacteria; phylum Bacillota; class Clostridia; order Oscillospirales; family CAG-272; genus UBA1248. The sequence goes on along the minus strand of JAEEGW010000255.1, from coordinate 961 downwards.
CTCCGCCCGCGAGGATTTCAGGCAGATAAGCTACGTCCGCCTTTACGCCGAAAAGACGATATCCGGCCTCGGATTTGACGGATATTTAAGGGCGATTGATTTTCTGTTATGAACGTAAAGATAACGAAAAGCCGCGCGGAAGGCACGGTAAAAGCGCCGCCCGCGAAGAGCTTTATACACAGGCAGATAATATGCGCCGCCCTCTCCGGCGGTGACTGCGTTATACGTAACGTTGCCGAAAGCGACGACGTGCTCGCCACCGCGGACTGCGCGCGTGCGCTCGGCGCGGACGTTACCATAAAAGACGGCGCGGCATACGTAAAGCGCGGTGACGGCGTATCCGACACGCTTTGCTGCCGGCAGAGCGGCAGTACGCTTCGGTTTTTCATGCCCGTGTGTCTTATGCAGGACAAAAAATTCACGCTCTGCGGCTCGCCGCGGCTGATGCAGCGCCCGCTTGACGTTTACGAAAAGCTGTGCAAAGAGCAAAACCTTTTGTTTGAGCAGTACCCCGACCGCATTGAAGTGTGCGGCAAACTCGATCTGTCCGATATCACCGTTTCCGGCGGCATATCGAGCCAGTTCATCACGGGTCTTATGCTCGCCGCGCCGCTTTCCGGCAAAGACTGCGTGATACGTATAACGCCGCCTTTCGTCAGCCGTCCTTACGTTGATATAACGGCTGAGGTCATGGCGCAGTTCGGCGTTGAAGCAAGGATTGACGGAAATACGGTAACTGTAAAAGGCGGACAGAAATATTCACCGGCAGACGTAACAGCCGAGGGCGACTGGTCCGGCGTGGCGTTCTTATACGCGCTCGGCGCCGTGAACGGCTGCGTGGCTGTGACCGGACTTAACGAAAACAGCACGCAGGGCGACAGGATAATAATAAAACAACTCGAAGCGCTTAAAAACGGCTTTGCGGAAATAGATATAAGCGACTGCCCGGACAACGCGCCCG
>JAEEGW010000254.1 GCA_016280525.1 Clostridiales bacterium | reverse complement strand
TTTGCTGAATTTGAATCCCTCCGCGGTCACCGCTTCGTGCGCTTCCGCTGTCTCTTCCGGGTCCGTTTCAACAGGCTCCGTGACGACCGCTTCCGTCGCGGTCGTACCGTCCGTCTGCTCCGACGTTTCCGCCGGGGACGCCGGGGACGTCGTACACGAGCATAATAATACTGTAATCAGAATTATAACGGTAAATAATCTTTTCATATTGCACCTCGTTTAAATAGTCTGTTATGATTATATCATCTTAACCTAAAAAAGTCAATAAATATAAAAACAAAACCGCGGAAAATCCGCGGTTTTTTCCGATAGCGGTCAGGGCTGATACGGCGGGTTGTTCTGATATACGCCGAATGCGTTTTTGCTCACCGGACGTTTGCAGTACGGGCAGGCGGTATAGCCCTCCGGATATCTTCTGTGCGGTCTGAAATCCCTGACCGTACAGTTTATCAATCCGCCGCAGTAGATACAGTTCGCCGTAAACGTGAGGTTCCGGCTCAAAAGCTCCCTGTTGTGCTTTGCCGTCAGCACGGCGTTGATTATGCCGAAAGTCAGCATTGTGACGCCGCCCGCCGATAAAAACAGGAATATTATTATCGCGGCTATCCTCGACTGCATATCCCTCGCCTGCCAACCGTTTCCGGCGAGAAAATAAGCCGTTATGAAATACAGTGAAAAGCATAGCAGGATGCTTCCCCAGATTATCAGTCCCTTTTTCGTTCTTCTCAGCATTTCCGTCCCTCCCGAGTATATATGCGTTATATAACGATATTATCATAACGGCATAAAAAAGTCAATAGAATAAAAAAAGAATTCGCTTGTTTTTTAAAGCGTGAAAGCAATCAAGACAGGATCTTTTTGATCAAAAGAAAAATTCCGAAGCGAGCTTCGGAATTTTTTGTATTCTTTTCTGATTATCTCTTGGAGAACTGCGGAGCGCGGCGGGCGCCTTTGAGACCGTATTTCTTTCTCTCTTTCATTCTCGGGTCGCGCGTGAGCAGACCGGCTTTTTTGAGAGCGGTACGGTATTCGGGATCCGCTTTGAGAAGCGCTCTTGCAACGCCGTGACGGATAGCGCCTGCCTGACCGGAGATGCCGCCGCCTTTAACGGTGCAGATTATATCGAATTTGCCTGTTGTTTCGGTAACGCCGAAGGGCTGGTTTACGATGAGTTTGAGAGTTTCAAGTCCGAAATAATCGTCTATGTCTCTCTTGTTGATCGTAACGGCTCCCGTTCCGGGAACGAGACGAACGCGGGCTATGGATTTTTTTCTTCTGCCTGTGCCGTAGAAGTAGGGTTGAGCTTCGTTATACATATCGATTTCCTCCTGTTAATTACGCCAAGGTCTCGGGCTTCTGAGCCTGCTGTTTGTGCTGTTCGCCTGCGTATACCTTAAGTCTGGTGATAGCCTTGTCACCGATGGAGTTGTGGGGGAGCATTCCCTTCACCGCTTTAACGAAAGCGAATTCGGGTCTTTCCGCCATGATCTTTTTGTACTGTACAGCCTTTAAGCCGCCGATGTATCCGCTGTGATGATAGTAGTACTTCTGCTCAAGCTTCTTTCCGGTGAGGACCGCTTTGGAAGCGTTGATGATTATTACGAAATCACCACAGTCTACGTTGGGCGTGAATTCGGGCTTGTTCTTGCCGCGGAGTATGTTTGCCGCCTTAACCGCCGTTTTTCCGAGCGGAACGCCTGCTGCATCTATAACATACCATTTGCGGTCAACATTTTCTTTTTTTGCCATATAAGTGGACATGAATGTTTTCCTCCGTATATATATAAAATTCGTTATCAACGGTTGAGAGTATATCACAACATTTTGATTTTGTCAATACCTTTTTTCAAAAAAATTTGATTTAGCAGTATATTTTCTTTGATTTTCTCTTGTTTTCTTTCATTTTCAGCCGTTTACAATACATTTTTGTGTATAGAACACGGTATAATGTACCTGAATCTTGCGCGCAGCGCATATCGAGTGCTTCAGCACACATCGAGCAGACCGTATAGGTCTGCACATCGAATCGCGTTAAGCGATATATCGGCAAAACAGTCGATGTGCCTGCGGGCTCGATATGCCGTACCGGCTCGATATGTCCCTTACGGGACAAGAAAAGAAGCGGGCGACCAATGGTCGCCCCTACGAGCCAGGCATCGCGGACGCCGGCCCCTACCGCAAAAAAAGCCCCGATACTTCGGGGGGTGGTGGGGTTTGGGGCGGTAATAGGGGTTCCCCGTTGCGAACACAGTGAGCAATGGGGGTTCCCGTAAGGGGGGCGACCGGGGTTCCCCGAAAACGAGCTTGCCGAGTTTTTGGGGGTTCACGGGCGGGGAGCCCCAAGAGCGCCGGTACGGCGCACAGATCGTCGGCTTCGCCGACACCGATTTTTATTCTTTCTTCTTTATTATTTATTATTTAATATCCAAATGTAAATAAATTACAAAAAACAAAAAAGCTATTGAAATTTTTGCCGTTATGTGATATAATACACGGTACACAAGCTGTGAAATAAGGCCATACGGGCCGGGGCGATAGCGGTGCCTTGTACCTGCAATCCGCTTAGCAGGGGTCATGCCTATTTTAAGGGCAGCACCGTTCGGTCCGTGCCGCACGCCCCGTTCGTTGACGGGTTGGTCCTTTCGCAATCAAAATCCACGAACCATGTCAGGTGGGGAACCAAGCAGCATTAAGGGGAATCTTTGGTGTGTTGAGAGGGTGCCTGCCCTGAGGACGGAATGCGGTCAACGCGGACGGCTGTCTGTTCGAGATTTCGGCGTATGGTCTTATTTCACAGCTTGTATTTTTTGTAAAGGAGAGCTCTCATGCATCAGGCGTTTTACAGAAAATACAGACCGAAAGTCTTTTCGGACGTCGTAGGGCGGGATGAGATAACCGCGGTATTGCGCGGTCAGGTCAAATCCGGCAAGGTGAGCCACGCTTATCTTTTCTGCGGCATGAGAGGCTCGGGCAAGACGACGTGCGCTAAGATACTTGCAAAAGCCGTCAACTGCCTGTCTCCCGTAAACGGCGATCCGTGCGGACAGTGCGAGGCGTGCAAAGCGATAGAATCCGGTCTCACGCTCGACATAGTTGAAATGGACGCGGCGAGCAACAACGGCGTTGGCGAGGTGCGCGACATGATAGAACAGCTCACCTACACGCCGTCCGAGCTTAAAATGCGCGTTTATATAATCGACGAGGTGCATATGCTCACCCCCGCGGCGTTCAACGCCCTGCTTAAAACGCTTGAAGAGCCGCCGTCGCACGTTATGTTCATTTTAGCGACGACCGAGGTGCACAAGCTGCCGGCGACCATCGTTTCGCGCTGTCAGAGATACGATTTTGACAGGATCCCAATGGACGACATAGTTTCGCGCCTGCGCTACGTTGCAAACGAAGAAAAGATAGAATGTGACGACGACGCGCTGTACGTTATGGCAAAGCTGTCGTCCGGCGCTCTGCGCGACGCGCTCGGTTATCTTGAGATCTGCGCGGCGTCCGGCAGAAGGCTTGACGAAAAAACGGTCTCTTCCCTTCTCGGCACGAGCAGTTACGATTTTCTCGTGTCGATCGTGGACGCGATATCGGCAAAGAACGTTTCGTCCGCTTTTACGAAGCTTGACGAAGCTTACAGGCGCGTAAACGACATTTCGGTTTTGTGGTTCGAGCTCGTTTCCGTATACCGCGATCTGCTCGTTATGAAAGCGACAGGTTCCGCGGATTATACCGATATGACGCCGTCTCAGGCGTCGGCGCTTGCCGCGGTATCCGGCAGATTCAACCGCGAAAAGCTGATGTATACGATAAAAACGCTTGAAGACGCGATATACCTTATGCAGCGCTGTCCGTCTCAGAAGCGCATAATCGCCGACATGTGCGTTATAAGGCTCTGCGACGAAAAGCTTGACACGGGCGCGGAAGCTCTGGCTTCGCGCATAGCCGCGCTTGAAGACGCGGTAACAATGATAAATTCCGGTATAAGACCGGCGGAAGCCGCAGCTCCGGCACCGAAAGCCGAAGCTCCGGTGACAAAAGAAGAAAAACCGGCGGTGGCGGCGGTAAAAGAAGAAAAAAAGCCGACCTTAACGGTAAGCCGGAAGTTT
>JAEEGW010000253.1 GCA_016280525.1 Clostridiales bacterium | reverse complement strand
GTCTCGTCGGATACTATATAACCGTATTTGTTTAAATCAACTATGCCGGATACGGCGTCGTTGTTCGGTATAAGACCGATGGCGATAAAGCATCCGTCACAGTCGATAAACCTGTCCGCGCCGTCCACGGAAACCGCAACGCCTTTGAAGGTGCCGTCGCCGTTGAACGAGATCACACGGCAATTATACATAACGTCTATATTGTTTTTTTCGTTTATTATGTCGGCAAGCGTTTTTTCTCCGGTAAGATACGGCATATCCTGCAAAATAGTTACGTGACAGCAGCGTTCGGAGAGCATTATCGCCTCCTGCATGGCGGAATTGCCGCCGCCTATGACTGCAACGTGCTTGTCCGCGTAAAACGCACCGTCGCATACCGCGCAGAAAGATATACCGTTGCCGATGAACTCTTCTTCACCTGGTACGCCGAGCGTTCTGTGCTTTACGCCCGCGGCTATGATAACGGCTCTTGCTTCAAACTCGTTTGAGGCGGTACTTACTTTTTTCACGTCGCCGCCGGAGACGGATACTACCTCGTCTATTTCGATCTCCGCGCCGAGAGCGAGCGCGTGCTCGAACATCTTGTCCGATAACTCTAAACCGGATATTTCATTATACCCGGGATAATTTTCTATTTTCGGCGAATGTGTCATCTGACCGCCGAAACCGTCTTTTTCAAATATCAAAACGCTTTTTCCGGCACGTCTTGCGTATATCGCCGCGGTAAGTCCCGCCGGTCCGCCGCCTATCACGATAATATCATACATATTCTTTAATCCTTTCTGAAAACATCAAGCATATGAAACGTAGCTCCCGCCATATCCGGGCGTTCGCATATCGAAAAATGATATTTCAAATATATATCAAACGTTTTGCCGTCCATTTCGTCAACTGCGGCCTTGATAAACCTTGTGAGCATATCGACGCCGACGTAGTGCAGACGCGTGACTTTAAAATCCTTCATCAAATCGTCCACGTCCTCTTTTCTGTAAAGCGAAAATACCTCTTTCGGCGTTGACGACAGCGAAAACGTATCAAAATCTATCAGTTCGTGTAAACTTGTGTCCTTTATTCCCTCGCGCCCGAACAGGAAGCCGTACGCGGTCATATCGTTGTTGTAGTAAGCCGCGAACACTACGCCGCCGGGTCTTGTCACCCTTATCGCTTCTCTCAGCGCCGCGAGCTTATCCTCTTTTGTATAAAGATGATACATCGGGCCTAACAGTAAGGTTATATCGTACGCTCCGTCGTCAAAGCCTTTTAAGTCTATTGCGTCGCCCTGCGTTATGGTCACTTTCTCGCCCGGAGTTGTATTTGCTTTGAACACTTCGATATTATATTCCATTATCTCCACCGCGTCAACGCTGTAACCGTTCTGCGCAAAATAGTGTGAATAAATACCGGTGCCCGCGCCTATCTCAAGTATCTTCATCCCCGGCTTAAGATATTTCTCTACGTATTTTACCGTAGTCAGAAATTCAACGCTTCCGTGGCGGGAGCGCAGGCGGGAATTCTCCTCGTGAGTTTCGTAATAGTTTTTAAGCGCTTCTGATCTTTGCATTGTTCTCCTTTATGAAAAAGAGGGCGCACGTTTTAAGTGCGCCCCCGATTCGTTGAAAGGTCCGAGAATCCGGACAAATTGCCGCGCCCCCTCAAATCTTTGATTTGCGGGAGGGGAACAGGGGGTTTGGGGGTTATAGAGGGGTGGGCACCCCCAAATTCAGTCGGCTCTGCCGACACCATAATTTTTGAATTCTGAATTCTTGATTCGGGAGGGGATAGGGGTTCCCCGACGCGAACTTGAGAGCGTTGGGGGTTCACGTAAGACCCCTCCCCTGCATAGATTTCTTTAAACCCCTATATACTTTCTGATATTAGACAGATTCACGTATCTTTCCGCTTCTCCGCCTTTTACGGTCAACAGCGTAGGAGCCTGTTTGATACCGTACTGTACGGCGAGCTGCGGCTCGTCTTCCGCGTATATCTTCGTATACTTAACGCCGGCTTTGTCAAGCAGCATAGCCGCCGCTTTGCAGTTCGGGCAGGTCTTGCTGGCAAAGAGGATTATCTCGTCGCCGCCTTCGGCTTTCTGCTCCGGCTTTTCTTCACAGGCGCAGCTCTGCTCGAATACGGGGCGCTCGTGCGTCAGGTGTGAGTTCGCTATATCGTATTCTTTTCTTTCTCTGAATTCCTCTGCCTTGCCTACGTTCCAGTCCTGAACGGGACGGTAGTAACCCGTGATACGGCTGTAAACCTCCGTCTTTTCGTGGCAGTGCGGACATTCGTAAACCTCACCGACGATATAACCGTGATTCTTGCATATTGAATACGTCGGGGACAGAGTGTAGTACGGGAGCTTGTAGTTTTCCGCGATCTTTCTGACTAAATTCGCCGCGGCTCTCCAGTCGGGCAGACGCTCGCCCAAGAACGCGTGGAACACCGTGCCGGAGGTGTAAAGTGTCTGCAGCTCGTCCTGAACGTCAAGCGCTTCGAATACGTCTGCGGTATAACCTACGGGCAGATGAGAGCTGTTGGTATAGTAAGGCGTATCACCCTTACCGGCTGACGCGGTTATTATATCGGGATAACGCGCGACGTCGTGCTTTGCAAGTCTGTAAGCGGTGGATTCCGCGGGGGTCGCTTCCAGGTTGAACAGATCTCCGTATTTCTCCTGGTAGTCGGACAGACGCTCTCTCATGTGGTTGAGTACGTCCTTCGTGAATTCCTGTGCTTCCTTATGCGTCATGTCAAGGCCAATGAATTTGGCGTTGAGGCACGCCTCGTTCATACCGACGAGACCTATTGTTGAGAAGTGGTTTTCAAACGTGCCGAGATAACGCTTGGTATAAGGATAAAGTCCCTCGTCAAGCAGTTTGGTTATGATGCGGCGCTTTGTATCAAGCGATCTGGCGGCGATGTCCATGAGCTTGTCAAGACGCTCAAAGAATTCTTCTCTCGTGGCAGACAGATAGCCTATCCTCGGCATATTGAGCGTTACGACGCCGACGGAACCGGTGCTCTCACCGGAGCCGAAGAAGCCGCCGGTCTTTTTGCGCAGTTCGCGCAGATCGAGTCTCAGACGGCAGCACATGCTGCGTATGTCTGACGGTTCCATATCGCTGTTGATATAGTTACTGAAATACGGCGTGCCGTATTTGGACGTCATTTCAAACAGCAAACGGTTGTTTTCCGTGTCGGACCAGTCAAAATCGCGCGTAATGGAATACGTGGGGATCGGGTACTGGAAGCCTCTGCCG
>JAEEGW010000252.1 GCA_016280525.1 Clostridiales bacterium | reverse complement strand
TACTTCCGTAACCTCCGCGCCTCTGCACTGACTTACCGTGTCATACCAGAACTCTTTATCGTGCATCGTTTCAAGCTGTTCCGGCGTCCACGAAAGCAGAAGCACCGGCGGCAGATCGTTATGGCAGTCCTTTTTCATTCCGGGTACGGCTATATAGATATAACCGCCTTTTTTCACAAACGGCAGAAGTTTTTTGTCAAGGAATTCCGGGTCGCGCCCGAAATAGTGGTACGAATCCGTTGTAACGACCGCGTCAAAAAACTCCTTTTCAAACGGAAGAGCTTCCGCATCCGCTTTAACGGGGATGATCTGCTCGTCGCTCAGTCCGTTTTCGCGGAAAAAGCGCCGGTTGTCCTCCGGCTCGCTCCACAGATCGGCGGCGTAGACTTTAAAACCGTACTCCTTTACCAAAAACATACTTGTAAGCCCCTGTCCGCTTCCGAGATCGCAGACGGTCGAGCCTTTTTCAATAAGATTATCACACAAAAGCTCCTCTTCCAGCTTCAGCGGGTTAGGTCCCATTATCTTTGACATAAAATAAGGCGTGTCGTATTTTTCACTTAAAGGGTATTTCATTTTTTGCCTCTCTTTTTTAATATATGAAACAGCACGAACAGACCGGTAAGCACGGCGATCGAGCCGACCATAACGGCGTACATCGCCGGGATCGTGGCTTTGTGACCGAAGAAATACGTGTTGCAGTCTATGCTGTCCTTTATTTTTTCAACGACTTCCGAGGGAAAGCCTATGCTCTCCATTTCCGCAAAAACGCCGCGCATCACGTGGGTTTTCAGAAGCGACGTGCCGTACGTGCCCGGCAAAAACGACAGAACTTTCTGCAGTCCTTTGCCGAAGTTTGATATGGGCATATACGCGCCGCAGATAAATCCGTATCCGGCGCTGACGATCGTTCCCACCGCCGACGCCTGGCCGTTCGTGTTCATAAAGAAGTTTACCGCGCATGAAAACGACGTTCCGAAAAGCGTCAGCAAGAACACGTCAAGTATGACGAAGCACACGTCCGATACGCTCATATACCAGCCCTGCGTCGCAAGGTAGCCCAAACACACCGCCAGAGCGGAAAACGTGACTATAAGCGTGCTTGACGCGGAGGCTATATAATAACCCGCCGCAAGTGTGGAGCGCTTTACCGGAGATACAGTAAAATCGCGTATATTGCCGTTCGCCTTGTCCTGTATCATTATCAGGTTCGCGCAGAAAGACACGGTAACGCACGAAACGGCTAAAAGCGAGGACACGAGCTGACCGGCGACGGTGCCGTTAAGCAGCTTGTCCGCGACCTGCATGCCCTCCGGCAGAGCCGAAGCAAAGCTCTCACGAAACACTTTTGCCAAGAAAGTCGCGTAAAGCACGAGCAGAAGCACCGGCGTGATGAGCGAGGAAAAGAACGTTCCTTTATCTTTGAAAAACAGTTTAAGATTTCTGTTTATAACGTTTGATAAAATTTTCACTGCGCCGCACCTCCGACAAGGTTTTTGCCGGTAACGGCGAGAAAAACGTCGTCCATTTTGCCTTTTGTGACCTCGTAGTCGGAAAAAAGCTCAGGGCAGGAAACGATTAGCTCGGTCACTTTTTCCGTATTCTCAACGGATACGCGCACACCGTCGCGTACCTCGGTATACGGCAAGCCGAGCGCCTCGACCTTTGATTTATCACAGCCGTACAGCGTTACGTAGTCGCCGGCGTAACTGTTTTTGAGCTCAAGCGGCGAGCCGTGCGCGGCGATCTTTCCCGCGTCTATTATAACTACGTAATCCGCGTCCGCGGCTTCCTCCATATAATGCGTGGTAAGAAAAACCGTCAGATTTTTTTCCTTGCGCATCTTTTCTATAACGTCCCATAAAAGCCTGCGCGTCTGCGGGTCAAGTCCAGTGGTCGGCTCGTCCAAAATAAGTATTTCCGGCTCGTGTATCAGCGCACGCGCAATGTCTATCCTGCGTTTCTGCCCGCCGGACAGCTTGTTTAAAGGTCTGCCGGCAAATTCGGCGAAATCAAGTATTTTTGCAAGCTGCTCAAACCGTTTCGCAAACGCTTTTCCGGTAATTCCGTACAGCGCCGCGCGGCTTTTCAGATTGTCTTTTGCGGACAACTGCGCGTCAAGTGCGGAGCTTTGAAACACCACGCCTATTTTGCGGCTGATGTTATCAAAACTCTTTTCTATATCCTCTCCGCAGACGGTTATGCTGCCGCTGTCTTTTTTAAGCTGTCCGCAGATCATTGATATCGTAGTGGATTTTCCCGCGCCGTTCACGCCTAAAAACGCGAAAAGCTCGCCGCGTCTTACGGAAAACGACAGGTCGTTCACCGCTTTGACGTCTCCGTAGGACTTACTTAAATTCTCTATTTCTATTATTTTTTCCATTTATTTTTCAACCTTCATATATATGCATTTATGCGTTGTACCGCGGTATTCTATATCCTCCGTCTGCCCGGTCGGTTTCATGCCGCACTTTTCCATAACGCGCAACGACGCCGGATTTTCTTCAAACGCACCCGCGGTAACGGCTTTATATCCTTTGCCGAAAAGCGCTTTGACGGACGCGGCAAGAGCTTCCGACGCGTAGCCGTTTCCCTTATGCGCCGGGTCTATAACGTAGCCGAGTTCAACCTCGCCGTCTTTGCTATATACCTCGTGTATAAATCCGATC
>JAEEGW010000251.1 GCA_016280525.1 Clostridiales bacterium | reverse complement strand
TCGCCTAAAAACGCGCCGTAGCCGCCTATGATATCAAGCACGGCGCCGTCTTTTATTATATACGCGTCCGCGCCTGTGCCGGAGAGGATGAGCACGCCGTCGCCGTATATGCCCGCGGCGTAAAGTCCGAGCGTTCCCTCGTCGACCTCGACCGCTTCACAGCCGGATATGCGCGAAAAGACCTCCGTATTGTGCATAAAATAACCCGCGCAGCCGAGCACGGTAAAATCACCGATCTGATTTTTCAGTGCGTCAAAGCCGGAGCGCACCGTTTTTTCTATCGCCGCGCCGTCCGCCGTTTTTTTGTTTACTCCGCCGTCAACTCTGACGGTCTTTATCATTTCTCCGTTTTCGGCGACGGCACCGAGCTCAAGCTTGGTGCCGCCTCCGTCAGCGGCAATATATATCCGCCTCATTATTTAACAACGTAGGAGTACATAAAGCGTCCGCCCGGCGCCGTGTCGCCGTTAGTGTAGAAGTCCATTATGTCTCCGTCTGTCTGCATATTGTCGTTCCACTTGAAGTTCACCGTAAACGTGTTGCCCGTTATGCCGAGATACGATTTGGGTATCTTGACCACGAGATATTTTCCGTTCACTTTGTACGACACTTTGCCGACCGTGCTGAAATTCCAGCCGCCGGTGCTCTTTTCAAGCGTCGCCTGCGTTGAAGTGGGCGATACTCTGTTGAGCACGTATTCAAAGCCTTCCCAGTTGTTTGCCGAATCGCCGGTGTCTATAAACAGCCTCATCCACTTGCTTCCGGTATAGGAGGTTATATTATCCGCGCATTCGACCATGAAATACAGGTTGTCTGCGTCGCGGCTGACCTTTGCGCCTATTATATCGTTTCTGCCCGTGGTGTTCGTATATCTCATAGTCTTGTAGCCGGCGCTGCTGCGGTCGAACGTGTTGCCCTGATACGCAACGTAGTACGGTCCTACGTCGTCCCACTGCGAGATGTTTTTGTTAAGATCTATCGTCTTTGCCGCCGTCGGCTCGGGTATTGCCCGTGTTCCCTTGAACTTTCTTATATAAGAGACGAGCTGATAGTAGTAATGGTCTTTGAGGTCGCCCTTTGACGGCTCTATGTCGCGGCTGAATTCATCGTTGAACTCGTCCGGGAAAGCGTTTGTGACGCCCTGCCACGTAGGCTGTTTCTGCGCTATCCACTCGTTCCAGCCGGTCACGAATATGAAGTTCACGTTTTTGGATAATGCGTATTCCCACTGCTCGGCAAAGTTCGCGCCGTAGAGTTTTGCGTTTTCTCTTTCGTCGTAACCCTTTGAGGTGTAAGTTCTGCCGAAGATGTTCGTGCCGTTCATGGCGGTAAGGCCCGCGGCTTTGCTCCAGTTCTGCGCCACGCCGACGGTCGTCTGTTTCAAGCCGTTTTTGTCCGTATAGACCGCCTGCGGATATTTTGCGAGCCAGCCCCATTTATCCGAATTCGTCTGTGACGATCCGTTGTACTGCGGTACGCCCGGACGGAACGTGAAGAACTTGTATATTTCCGCGTCAAGATCGTTCGTTCTGTCAAGACCGGACGTGAGCGACATCATAAGAGGCTTGCCGTTCCAGTAGAACCACAGCTCGTTATACGCAGGGTCTCTGTAAACGAGCTGATATATCTCGCGCAGCTGTATCGCCGCGCTGTTCTCGTCGCCGAAAGGCAGAATGAACGATACCTTCGGCGTTTTCACGCCTTCCTCGCGCGCCTGCTTATATACCTGCAAAAGCACCAGATACGATTCGCGCCACGTGAACGTTCCGTTCGTGTTGTCGAATATCACGACGTCCACTCCGGCGTCCGCCAGAAGCTCGGCCTGCTTGCGCAACACCCATCTGTCCGTCGTGGTGTAATAGCCGTATATCGGCTCGTTCCAGAAACAGCCGTAATAGCTTTGTATATTGTTCCAGACGCTGTGGTTGTGATTTGTGATCGCCTCGGGATACTCGTCGCATATCTGCTGCAGATTTATGGGCGAGTAGTTTTTCGCGTGTTCAACGTGCCACGTCCAGTAGAACATTCCGACGTATTTGTTCTGCTTGGGATCGCCGGTCTGTTCGTTTGTCGGCAGTACCCTGCCGAGTCCGTCGGTCGCGACCCAAGTATCCGGCATCGCGTCGCGCTGCTGTATTGCCGGCGAATCCTCCGGCTCCGGCGGAGCTATGCCGCCCGATCCTGTTACCGCCTGATTGAACAGCGGATCGTCGTTTCCGCAGACGTGGATCGTCATGGCGATCTCGCCGTCCTGCTCTATGCCGCCCGCGGTAAATACGGATTTTGATACGTTTGAAGGATAAAGCCATACGCCGACGGTATCGGTCGGGTCGCTGAACACAACGAGATACTCGCCCGGCGCCTGCGGTGCAAACGAAAGCGAAAGCCAGCTGTTGTCCGCGTAGTTCGTGTAAAGCTTTGTGGCTATGGGCGACGCGCTCATGGAGCTTGATATGCTTATCTCGTACTTGTAAAGCGACAGCCTGATGTTTCCTATATCGTCGGACCAGGACGGACACCACGCGGACATACTGTCAAACTTTGAATTTATTGAAAAATGCTGAGTTAAATACGAACCGGATTCGAGCTGTACCGGGGTTTTGGCGTCATACAGAGACGTGTTATACATATCAACGGTGCGCCATTCCTCTTCTTCAGGCGTTAAGCTTGTGATCAGGCCGCTTACGTATCTGAATATGAGCGTTACGTCTTTGTTGTTTATCTTGCCGTCCGCGTTCACGTCCGAGCATTCCGCGTCTATCGTTTCGTTATCGCCGCTCACGTATTTGAAAAGCGATACGACGTCTTTGTTGTTTACCCAGTAGTCGCCGTTTACGTCGCCGATCTTCTTTTCTATCGTAAGCGGATCGACGAAATCGTTTTCATCGTACGGCGGTATATAGACCTTTGCGCGCCAGAATTCCTCCGACGTGCCGTCCGAGAAATTGGCGAAAAGCTGTACGGTCCTGATACCCGCGGGGTCTACGGGAACTATGACTTTGAATCTGTACGTGAATTCACCGGGCGCGGCTCTGAGAACGGCAGCCTCCGGGTTGACTTTGAATTTTTCCAGAGATAAAGTATACAGTCCCTCCTGTACGTAAGAGAAGCTTTCTATATCGGATCCGTCCGCGCTTATCCAGCCCCAGAAAATAGCGGACTGCGTGTTCTGCGGAAGATGCGGGGTGTCGATGTTTTCTGTTTTGCCGCCGCACGTAATGCACTTTTTCTCGTCGCTTCCGTTGGGCTTGAATCCGTATCTCACCTCGTCATAGCTGACTTTGACGATATGATTGAATCTTGATCTCACGTAAGACTGATACATTTCCTCCTCTACCGCTTCCGGCACGACCGCAAACGGGACGAATACCATGACCGCGATCAAAATCAGAGCTATAGCGCTTTTTACAGTTTTTTTCACCGTTTTTCTCCTGTCCGTATATTAGTATTCTTATTCTATCACAATTAAACTTAAAATGGTATATGCCTATTATACAAAACTGACCGTGTTTTTTTGTGCATTAGGACGGCGTGTCCGTTTTGTCGCGGTCGCGTTTTTTCAAAACGATTATCACAACGCCGCACAAAGCGAACATTCCGATTATGACGAGGATCGCGATAAGATACAGTCTCGCGTCGCCGTGATCTCCGCTTTCCGCCGCGGTCACTTCGCCGGTATCGAACACCTGCGTTTCAGGCTCCGGCATCGTCTCCGTCTGCGCTTCCGTTATCGTGTCGAACGAATCTTTTTCCGCGGTGTATATGCCCAGCACGCATATACGCGGCGTCTGTCCGCTTTGCGCGCCGACCGGGGCAAACGTAAATCTCTTTATCCGTCCCGCGGAGCCGAGCTTCATCGGTATCACCGTAACGGTCTCCGCTTCAAGCGTACAGATACCCGCGGCGGCGCCTTTGTCGCCTTCCGCCGTTATCCTGACTTCAATATTCTCCGCATCTTCCGTCAGATAGTCAGCGTAAAGACGCAGATATACCGTGCCGTACGTTCTGCGCGTCTGCGGATAATATGCCGCATAACCGCAGCCGCCGGACGTAAAGTCAAACGCAAGTCCCACCGCATCTTCTCCGTTCACGGCGGCGGTATAAACGCTCTTGCAGCAGTCAAAGCCGCGCCAGTCGGATACGTCGGCACCGTCGCATACGGTGGTGAGCATCTGCGGAAGCTCCGCGGGATAAAGCGTGCCCTTATAGTCATATTGCTTCTCCGGCTTTGCGATCTCGCCGTAGACAGCCTCAACTCCGTCCGGGAAAGCGTCCGCCGCAAGTCTGTTCGCGGCGGTCACGCCGTACGTTGTATCGATCACGGAAAACAGCTCCGCCCTTTCGTCCGCCGTATCAAGTCCGAGCGCGCATATCCCCGCCGCGCCTGCACAGCCGTAGTAAAGCTCAGCGAGCTCAGAGGCGCTGTTCACACGGCAGCCGAATATCACGGAAAACGGATACTGCGCCGCCGCTTCGCGCAGGCGTTTTGCCTCGTTTGCGTTTTCCGTTTCTATGTAAACCGGTATTTTTTCCGGCTCTTTTACGTCTTTTTCAAACATGGACAAAAACAGCTCCGCCCCGTCCGCTCCGACGGGCGCTATGACCGCTGTTCTTGACGCGGAAAGCGCGCTCTGCGCGGCAAAAACGACGTCAGCCGCGTATTTTTCCGCCTTGTCCGCGGTCATCATACGTATTTCCGCTATACGTTCCGTGTCAAATTCGCCGCACGGTATGACGGCGGACAGTTTTTTGCCGTATCTTTGCCCGAAAAACGACAGAAGCGACATAAAATGAGCCGCGCCTTCGGCAGTAGTTATATCGGGCCATGCGTTGTTATCTGCGACGAAATAATACTTTTCCGAGTTTGCAAACGGCGAATATACGAGCCGCAGAACGGTATATATCTTGTCCTCCGCGCAGCGGTCCATAAGCGCGTCCGTTTCAGCCAGCGCCGCGCTTGAAATATACGCGGTCTGATCCGCGAAACTGAATTCAATATCGCCTTCGCCGCCGAAAAGCTCGCCGAGATCAACGTCGGCGTATACGATGCCCGGCGCAAGATACGGCAAAAGCGTCGCGTCTTTTTCCGCCGCCGCGCCTTTGTACGGAACTGTCGGCGCCGGCGCTTTTGACGAGTTGACGTAGGCGACGCCCGCGTCCTCGTACCCCGTTTTCGTTTCGTATCTTACGAGATATTTGAACTGCGTGTTATCGTATCCGTCCTCGTCAAGCGGCAGCTCAAAGCTGAAAGAGCTTGATACGGTCGCTTCCGCGTAAGGCTCCGCGTCAACGTCGCCCGGCTCTTCCTCGTCAAGCCCGGGCAGGAGCCTGTAAAGGCATATACGCTTTGCGGACGCCGGATAGTTGTCAAGCGTGCCGTATACCTTGAGCCTGTCTCCCGAAGTCTCCGCTTTCACCTCTCCGTTATATTCCACGGGGAAACGGTATGAGGAAAACGAAATGCTCTTTATCGCTATCTCTCCGCTGACGCTGCCGGGAAGCTCCAGGCGCAGCGCGTCCACGGACACGCCGGAGCGGAAACCGCCTATCGGGAAATTATAAACGTGCTCTCCTTCAAGCATAGCGAGCGTATGCGTGTTTTCCTCAGTATACGAATACTGTCTGTCAAGCTTCAGCCGCAGAGTTACTTTCTCCGCGTCGCTTCTGTTTTCTATCGTCACGGCAAGCGCGTTGTATCTGCCGTTTGTCAGATATCCGCAATCCGTGCTTTCCATATAGCTGTTAGACCCCGTCGGGCGGTAGATCAGCGCGTCTTCCGTATATTCAAGCTCCGCTCTGTTAGGCGTGAAACCGGACGCGAAATATTTAAGTTTATCCGGCAGGCCGTCAACCGTCGCGGTATGGACGCGGTCTATCCTGCACGATACGCGCACTGTTGATTCACCCTTTGAGCTTATCTTCACCTTTATGCTCTGTATATTCACCGTTGTATTTACGTCTATCGGCAGATACGCCGCGACCCACTGTCCGGACGGCAAAGGAGCCGTGCCGGTCACGGTCTTTTCCGCGCCGTACACGGTGACGGTCATATCGAACGAGGCGTCCTCCGCAGGCTCAACGTACGCGCAGACGCACAGGGAGCGCGTGTTCGCCGTCGTTCTCTTTTTCGTGAGCGTCAGCGTAAGCTCCGCTTTGTCGTTACCGGTAAGGAGCATGCATTTTTCGCCCTCG
>JAEEGW010000250.1 GCA_016280525.1 Clostridiales bacterium | reverse complement strand
CGACGCGGACTGTCCGGTGATACTCACTGCGCTGCAGCCGCTCAATCACATGGATTACGGCAAAGCGAATACAAGGCAGCAGCTTGAAAACGACTGTATCTGTTCCGTCCCGGAGTTCACCGGTGTTGCCGTACGGCTCGGCAAAAAGGTCGCGGACGTTATAATAGGCACGCTTAATAACGATAAAAAAGTTAAGAGCGAGATAGCAGAGTGGTGCGATATCGCAAAGGTCCTGCACGGCCTTCACGGCGCCCGTTTCGGGCTTATGGGACACGTGCTTGAGGCGATGTACGATATGCACGCCGACCCGACGGCAGTCTCCGCCGCTTTCGGCGTTCACGTTCCGCTTTTTGAAGTTGACGATGTAATAAAGATCGTTTTGGAAGTGACCAAAGCGGAAATGAAGGAGAAGAAAGAACTGATACTGCGGGAATTTGATACTCCCGATCCGATATCCGACCCGATAACAAAAAAACTTACGGCAAAAGATTTGAATAAGGCTTCGCAGGCAGCCGCCGCGCTTGAAAAATTTGTTGATCAAAACAAGCTCACCGGTCTTGCATATTATTATAACGGTCTGCCCGGTTCGCTTCATCAGGACGTCGTAAGCTCCTTCATCGTCGGAAATTCGATCCTGAACGCCGAGGGCATACCCATGTGCGGAGAATACGATATAAAAACGTGCATAGCCATGTTCATTATGGACAGGCTGAATATGGGCGGCAGCTTTGCGGAATTCCACCCGTTTGATTTTGACGAAAACTTTATTTTCGTCGGTCACGACGGGCCGCATCATATAGCCGTGGCTGAGGGAAGACCGGTTTTGCGCAGTCTTAAAAAATACCACGGCAAGCCCGGCTCCGGCGCGTCCGTTGAATTCAAGCTGAAGGAAGGACCCATAACGATCCTCGGCATAACGCAGACGTATAACGGAAAATTCAAATTCGTAATAGGCGAGGGAGAGTCCAAAAAAGGCGCCATTCCGCCTACCGGAAACACGAATACGCGCGGTTGTTTTATGCCGGACTGCAGAGATTTTATCAAGCGCTGGGTAATGGAAGGGCCCACGCATCACTACGCTCTGGGCGTCGGTCACAGAGCGGAAACCATCAAAAAAATAGCCGACGTTTTAGGTATAGAAAGCGTTATCGTCAGATAAGTTAACGGACACGAAATTTAACTATATGTTAATAAATTATATATTGATAGAATTACGCCGTCATTATATAATCTAAACAAAGCATAATGAAAGGATTAAAAAAATGAAAAAAGCTTTTGTTATTATTCTTTGTGCAGCCATGATACTTGCCGCGGCTATCCCTGCCGTTGCTATTGTCAACAGCGCAAGATCTGCCGATCTCGTTGACGGCAAACTGAACATAGTTATAGGTGAACTTGAAGAGATCGAGGCTCTCCCCGGCGCTGAAGTTAACGTTAAGATCCAGTTCAAAAACAACGTCACCATAAGCTCCGCCAAGATCCTCCTTACATATGACAGCAAACTTTCCGTTGTTAAGAACAGCAGCGGCAAACCGGAGGTAACGTTCGATATTTATAACGACGAAGACGCTTCCGCCATGACTTACGCAACGCTTTACGAGGATGAAAACAAGCTCCTGCTCAACTGGCTCACAGCCGTTGACCAGGTCCAGGGCGACGTCGTATTCGCTACCGTAAAATTCAAAGTTGCGGATGATGCGGAGGAAGGCGCTTTCCTGCCCATAACCGCTGAAATAGATCCGGACGACGTATACGACATAGACATCAACAATACCGAATTCAATCTTATAGACGGCGGCATCAGAGTCATAGCTGAATCCGAAGAATCCACCACGGAAGAAGATCCGGGATTCCTCAAAGGCGACTGCAACGACGACGGTTTAGTCGACAACAAAGACGTTGTCGCGCTGTTCAGATACGCGTCTGCCGGGACCCACGTTGAAGACGAAAGAAAGTACGACTTCAACGAAGATTCGGAAGTCAACAACAAAGACGTTGTTGAACTGTTCAGATTCGTAAGCAAACTGTGATCGGATAAACAATAAAACCGGGAGCGATCCCGGTTTTTTCTTTTTGTCTTTTTTACAGTTAAACGTCAAACGTCATATTGTTCATATATTCTTCGGCAAATACGGGGTTTGACGCAAGCTCTGCCGTTTGTATAGCAGACGCTATACTCTCGGACTCTTTTAACAGCGGAGAAGACAGCAAAAGAGCGGAAGCGCCGGACAGCGAAGCGTTGCCGAGCACTTTTACGCACCCCGTAAGCTCTTTAGGTATAAGCCCTATTTTGCCGGCGTTCATAACGTCAAGATAACTGCCGAAACCGCCGGCGATATAAAAGCGGTCTATATCAGAGCAGGTAAGAGCAGCGTGCGACAGAAGAGTTTTTATCCCAGCGTGTATCGCGCTTTTCGCAAGCTGTACGGCGCGGATATCCGCCTGCGTCAGGACCACGGGCGGCGCTATGACCGCGGGCTCGTCTTCCATATAGCCGGTCTCGTCTATCGCGCCTGTATCAAGCAGAGCGGCCACCGCGTCAACAATGCCGCTGCCGCAGATCCCCGCCGGCTCCGCGCCGCCAATGACGTGTACGTCAAGACTTCCGTCCGGTAAAACGCGTACTTTGTCCACCGCGGAAACTGATCCGCCCATGCCCATACTAATGCCCGCGCCCTCAAACGCGGGACCCGCCGCCGTTGAGCAGGCGTAAAGGGCGTTACCGTATTTCAAAACAGTCTCGCCGTTCGTGCCTATATCCGTCAGGACGGCGTTTTTTTCGTTTTTATATATCTGCGACGATATAACTGCGCACGTTATGTCGGCTCCCACGAACGCGGAAACGCAGCGCGGCAGATATACCGGGGTCTGCGGGCAAAGAATATCAAGCCCTAAGCTCTCCGCCGTCGCCGTCTGCCCGAAAAGGCTGTTTGCCGTAAACGGCGCGTGCGTCAGAGGCTCCGTATCCACGCCGGATAAAAACGACAGCATCACCGTGTTTCCGGCTATGACCGCGCCGTCGATTTTGTCAGCGCTTACGCCCGCGATATCGGATGCGGCGCGTATCATATCGCACAAAAGCCGGCGGATCGATGATGCAAGCGCGTCTTTTTCGCCTTTTAAGGACGCTTCCATGCGCGAGACCACGTCGCCGCCGTACGCCCTCTGCGGGTTGAGACAGCTCTGCTCGGCTAAAAGAGCGCCGTCTCTGCCGTACAGGCGGAGCGCGACGGTAGTCGTGCCTATATCAACTGCGACGCCGTAGTTGTCAAATATCGGCAAAAGCTCGATATCCGGCATATTCCCGTCCGCTTTTATCTCGGCTTTGCCTTGGTCTTCCGATATGAATTCGCAGTCGCCTGAAATATAAGTCTGGCAGGCGAGGCGCACGCCGGACAAAAGCTCATCTTTTGTCAAAACGGCTTTTTCTCTGTCGGTCGGCGCGGATAAAGCGCCGCGGCAGATAACGCGGCATTTGCCGCATTTTCCGTGACCGCCGCAGACAAAACCCGCCAAACCGCGCTCGCGGAGAAAAGCGCCGGCGTTTTCACCTTCCTGCGCTTCGTATTCTTTTTTATTGAATACAACCCTGCAAATTTTCATTTTTAAATGTCGAAGAGCACGGCGCCGAAATAAGTCACCGTGTTTACGCCGTTTATGTATTTCATACCCGCCGCCGCGGCGAGCTTTGATACGTTTATGCCGTACGCTTCAAGAGACGGCGTGGCTTTGTCCGGATGCCTGCACGGCTCGTTTGTACGCTTCGCGCAGACCTCGCAGAGCCTGCATCCGCCCGCGCCCAAAAACAGCTTTCTTTTGAAATCCTCTTTTTCAAATTCTTCTCTTATACCGTACATCAGCTTGTGATGTTTGACCGCGGCTTCCGCCATGCCCTCAAAATCGTAGCTGTCCTCAAGCGTGTTCACGCTCTGATAAACGAGGATGTATTCGTACGATTTAAGCGCCGCCATAAGCTCGTATATATCGCCCGCGTCCGGCGGACACATCCAGTTTTTGCCGTAGCTTCCGCATACGTTCTGCTCGCAGAGCGTACGGAAAGAAGCGTCGACAGAAACTTCCGACGTCGGTATCACCGCCGCTTTAAAAGCGCCTTTTTCCGTTGCTTTTTTGCACAGAGAATCAAAAAATTCCATTTAATCTACCGTTATGAACACACCTTCGGCAGGCTCAAGCTCAAGTGAATATACCCCGTTATCGCAGGCGAGTTTTTCTTTTTCACCCGCGCGGTATATACAGACGCTGTCGTACCCGTCAAGCGTGAACGTAAGCGAAGCGCTCTGTTTTTTCGTATTTATATTATTCATGTTGACGACGGTAAACGCATATCCGTCCCCGTCCGTTTTTTCAAAACAGCCGAAAAGCAGAGGATCGGACGACGTTACGTCGGTCAACACTTTGAAATCCTTATACTGATTGTAAAATTTCGCGTAGTCGAACTTTGTTTTTTCGCAGTTTAAATTGAAAGCGCCGAGGTTTTTGTATTCCGCGCAGACGTCGGATAACGACAGTATCTCCTTGTTCGCTTTCTGCGCCGCGTAGTATATCTCGGTCGGCTCCCCGTCCTTGATGAACGTATAATAATTTCCCCAGCTGTACTGATAGTGGATAAACGTTTTCACGCCGAAGGAAAGACCTATATACATCTGCCACCTTATATCGTCGTAATCCGGCGTCCATTTGCCGCCGTCGTAGTCGGTGGACTGGATATAAAGCCAGAAATCGCGGCCGTATTCTCTGCAAGCGGCGGCGAATATATCCATATTTTTAAGATATTCTTTATACGTGTTTTTGCTTTTTCCGCTTGAGCGGTACGGGTAAATATCAACGCACAAATAATCCTGATCCACGGTTTGGGCAAATTCTTCTACGTAATTCTTATACAGGTCGGGATCCGAGTCGTAATACGCAATATTCGCGGCGCCGGCGCCGTATTTGAGCTGCGCGGCGTTCGCGTACATAGGCAGCAGATTGAAATAACACAGCTTGCCGGGCAGAGCATTATTGTAATATTCCTTCAGAGACGCTATGCGGCTGAATTTATCCGTTCCCGGTTCGTCGTATACGATATTTCCGAGATATGAGTCGTAATCGTAGTATTCATAGCACGACGACGGTATCTTATCCGGCTTTGACGGATTGAATTTCGCTGGCGAATAATTGTAGCGTAAAACGCTGACGCCGTACTTCGACGCGCTGTTCAGCGCCGTGACGAGCGTATCCTGCTGTTCAATGTCGCCTAAGTCGACGAGCAGGGAAACGCCGCATTCGGATAACGTTTTTATCGTTTCGTCTGTCACTTTGAACGGGAACTGCGCCCACACGCCGACCGTTATGCCTGCATTATTCTGTACGTTTGACTGAAGGGTTGGCTGACCGAGCATCGCTTTTATGAGGCGCACAACGATAGATGCGAATTCATTGCCCGATATTCTATGGCCGTCCGTATCCGTAACTATACCGCTGCAAAGCGCGATATTCTGATTGTCCGTGTATTCTTTTAATTTTCTGTCCGGATCGGTATATGGTGAAATGCCGAGATGCGTAAGGTAAGCGCCTACGGCTTCCGACACATCGGGCGGCGTAATTATATCGTCCGTATAAGGTATTCCGTATTCTTTTGCCCATTTTTCCGCGTCGGAATCAGCGGACGTGAGCGTTTTTTTAAGTATATTTACAGCCTGCTTCAGCGTCAGAGTATCGGAAGACAGCTCGCCGTCTGTCATGATGCCGCGTACTTTTACAAAGTCGGTATCGTTATTTACCGGAGTATCGGGATAATAAAGGACATATTCACCCGGCTGCTCCGCTGAATAAGATATGAATCCCACGGAGTTTACGTACGATACCGGCACGGGTTCTACGCCGCTTTCGGTTTTTATACCGACGATCGGGGTCACGCCGTCTTTTATTTCCGCGGGCGTTTCCGCGGCTAATAAGTAATCCGCCGAATTATAGCCGTCTGATAAAACGCCGCCCGGCACGACAGCCTTTGCAAAACCTGACGAAAAACTGACGGACTGTGAGTAATCCGGCTCTTTCGCGTCAGCTAAAAACGCTTCTGCATCCTCTTCCGTTTTGAAAAAGCCTATACGGTCAAGGTATATGACGGCGTTTTTGTCAAGCTCGCCGCCGTTTATCGGGTCTATGCGGAAGGCGGTAACCGTACCCTCCCAGAACGCGTTTTTGCGCATATCCGTTACGGTGTTCACCCATTTGCCGCTGTTGTTCAGGTTGACCCAGGTGAGCCCGTCGTCGCTGAAAGACGGATGATCTTCCGAGCAGACGAAAAACACGCCCTGCGTAAATTTTGACTTAACGCTGTATCTGTACGCAGCGTAAGGATATTCCTGACTGTCAAAGCGCTCTTCATCCGCAAAGGTGCAGAAGATCATGGGGTCGTGGTTCGTTGGCACCATCCGTAGATATCCGAATTCAAAAGAAACGTCTGCGCCCTGACTTACCCAGCTTGATTTTTTGTCGTTTTGCGCAAAAATATAAGCGTGGGCATTATCGTATGCCGGCTCGGGCTCCGTCTCCGCTTCGGTTTCTGTCTCTTTTTCGGTTTCGGTTTCCGTAATCTGTTCCGTTTCCGTAATCTTGTCGGTCTCCGGCCCGGTTGACGTCGTAACGGTATCGCCGCCCGTGCAGGACGGCAGCAAAAGCGCGGCAATCAGCAGAAAGACCGCTGCCGCTTTTTTTGTTTTGGGTGTCATAACGAATTATCCCCGGCAGAATTCGACCGCCGCGTCCGCCGCGCTTGCCGCGTCCGGAGTGTAGCAGTCCGCGCCTATCTTTTTGCAGAACGCCTCGTCAACGGGCGCGCCGCCGATCATTATCTTCACTTTGTCGCGAATGCCGGCTTCCTCGGCTTTTTTGACCACGTCCTCCATAACGCCCATCGTTGTGGTGAGCAGAGCGGAGCAGCAGATTATCTGGCAGTTCTGCTCTATAGCAGTGTTGACGAATGTCTCGGGCGCAACGTCCACGCCGAGGTCTATGACCTCCAGCCCCTTGCCCTCAAGCATCATTTTTACAAGGTTTTTGCCTATGTCGTGCAGGTCGCCCTGTACCGTGCCGATACATACTCTGCCCACGGCTTTGACGCCGGCTTTTTCAAGGTACGGCTTCAGAACCTGCGCGCCCATGTTCATCGCACGCGCGGCGACGAGCACCTCGGGAACGTAGACCTCGTTGTTCTTGAATTTTTCGCCAATGACGTTCATGCCGGGCAGTAAGCCCTCCTTGAGGACCGTTTCCGGATCTATACCGGAATCTACCGCCTGCTGTACGAGTTCTTTTACAACTTTTGCCTTGCCGTGCTGAAGATTTTCGGAAATTTCTTCTAATATGCTCATAGTTTCTCCTTTTTGGGGGTTCCCCCGCCCCCCTATCCACCCCCAAACCCCCGCCTCCCCCCGTTAAAAACGGGGCTTTCAGGGACGGGCGATCAGTGATCGTCAATATGGGGATAAACAGGGTTATTTGTGATATTTAAATCAGTTTCTTTATTTCTTTG
>JAEEGW010000249.1 GCA_016280525.1 Clostridiales bacterium | reverse complement strand
TTCGTTTTAAGCGTAGCCGTCGGCACACTTATACAGCTTCTGATATAATGTTCGGATATATTAAACCTTACGTCCCGGAGCTTAAAGTCAGGGACAACGAATTATACGGCGCGGTCTACTGCGGTCTGTGCAAGAGCATGGGCAGATCTATACGGCGCGCGTCAAGAATGGCTCTATCGTACGACGCGGTGTTCCTTGCGCTCGTGCTTTCGTCTTTATCGGGCAAACCGTTTGAACTCTATAAAGGCAAATGCGGGCTCAATCCATTCCGCAAAAAGCTTCTGGCGTCGGACTGCGATATACTGCACTACAGCGCGGCGGCGTCCGCGCAGCTGACTTATTATTCGGTGCTCGACAAGATAAGAGACGAGCGCGGCTTTAAAAAACTGGGCGCGAAAATGATTTTACCGTCGTGCCGCAAAGCGAAAGAAAAAGCAAAGCGGATATACGGTTTTGACGATAAAATCCCGGAACGGCTGCTTGAAAAACTGCACGGTTATGAAGAGTCAAAATGCACCTCGCTTGATATGACGGCGTGCTGTTTCGGGGAGCTGTTATCCTACTATTTCCGCTGCGGCGCGCCGGAAAACAAAGCGGACAGCGCCGCCGTTATAGGAGATATGACGGGCAGGTTCATATACGCGGCGGACGCCTGCGACGATCTTGAAAAAGACATAAAAAGCGGCTCATACAACCCGCTTATATACGGAGAAGAAAGCAAAGAAACGAAGCTGCACGGCGCATACGGCGCCATGTGCATCTGGGCGGATACGGCGGCGGGCGAGCTTATGCTCGAGGGCGTGCCGGGTCACAGCTTTGACACGGCGGACAACATAATGCGGCTCGGAATGGCGGATACGGCAAAAAAACTGACCGCGAAAGACACAGGAAGGAAAAAGCATGGAAAGAGATCCATATGAAGTATTGGGAGTGCCTCGCGGCGCGTCGGACGACGAGATAAAAAAGGCGTACCGTGCGCTTGCTAAACAGTATCATCCCGACAACTTTACGGACGCAGGTCAGCGTGCGCGCGCGGAAGAGAAAATGAAGGAGATCAACGCCGCGTACGAACGTATCCAGAAAGGCGACACGGGCAGTACCGGTCACAAAAGCTATACGTACAAAGGACCGAATCCCGGCGGAACGGGCGTATACGCCACGATCCGCACGTATATAAACGAGCGGCGGGTGGACGAGGCCGAATCTCTGCTTGAGACCGTGCCGATGAACGAGCGCGGCGCCGAGTGGAATTATCTCAAAGCCTGCGTCTGCGCGATACGCGGCTGGTATTACGACGCGTACAATTACGCTAACACCGCCTGCACCATGGATCCGGACAATGCGGAATACCGCGAGCTGTTTGAAAACCTGAACGACACCGTGAACAGGTCTACGGGAACGTACCGCAGTGCGACGGTGAACGGCGAAGAGTGCGATATATGCTCCATTTGCCAGACTCTCGCGTGCCTCGGCTGTTTTTGCAGATACTGCTGCAGATAGGAGCGGTATGAGAGAAAAATACAGGATAAAAATGATAGCTTTATGCGGCATTTTTTCCGCCGCGGAGCTTGTTATACTATATCTTTCAAGCGTGTTTCAGATACTCGATCTCGTTATAGCCGCAATGACGATAGCCTTTACGCTCGTGCTTCTCGTAGAATACGGGACAAAGCCCGTTATAGTGGTATATATCGTAGTATCTCTGCTCGCGCTCCTTATAGTACCGCATAAGTTTTCGCCGATCTGCTATATCTGCTTTTTAGGCGGCTATCCGATAATAAAACCGTATTTTGACGCGCTACATAAAGTGCCCGGATATCTGCTCAAACTGCTGTATTTCAACGGGACGTATTACATAGTTTACGCTGTTGTATCATATTTCGCTTTGCTTGACGATATTTTCGGCATAGGAACGCCCATGTTTTTCGCAACTTTAGCGGTTGCAAATATAGCGTTTCTGCTCTGCGATTACGTTATATCCGTAATGACAGCGCTTTATATAAAAATATTGAGAAAAAAATTCGGGTTTGAGAGGATCTTTAAAAAATAACGGAGGGAAAAATGACGGTCGCGCTTGATACCGACGTAAAACGTATATCCGGCGTGGGCAGCGCCGTAGGCGCGCGCCTGCAGAAGCTCGGGATAACCACGGTCGGTTCTCTGCTCTACCATTTTCCGCGGGCTTACGAGTTCCGCGGGAACATAAAGACGGTGGCGTCCGCGGAAGACGGGGAGACCGCCTCTTTCGTGCTGACCGTTACCGCGCCTCCGACGTACGCGAAAACGAGAAGCGGACTTATGATCTTCAAAGTCCCGGCGGGAGACGGCACGGGCGCGTGCACTATAACGTATTTCAACCAGGCGTATATCAAAAACGCGCTGACCGTAGGCGGCGTTTACAGATTTTACGGCAAGATATCGCGCCGCGGCAAGCACGTTGAACTCAATTCCCCCGTGTACGAGCCGTACAGCGAATCGCTATTGCCGCTTTATCCCGTATATCCGGCGACGGAGGGATTCAGCTCTGCACGTATAAACAAGCTCATATCTTCTTTCATAGACAGACCGGATACGGTCATACCCGAAAACCTGCCGGAGCAGGTAATAGAAGCCGAGCATCTTATGAGCCGCACGGAGGCGATACGGAGCATACATCATCCGTCATCGCTTGAAGCGATAGCCAGCGCGAAGCGCAGGCTTGCGTTTGAGGAGCTTTTCGGCTTTGCATTAAACGCGAGAAAAAACAGAAAGACCGCGGACGCTCTTCCGCGCGCGCCGTTTCACAAATGCAGCTGCTCCGCTTTCAAAGACGCGGTTGGTTTTGAATTTACGAACGCGCAGAAGCGCGTGATGAACGAGATATACGCGGATCTCACGAGCCCGGATCTCAAATCGCCCATGCGCAGGATGGTGTCCGGCGACGTCGGCTCCGGTAAGACCGTATGCGCGCAGTTTGCCGCGTACGTTGCAAGCGAAAACGGGTATCAGACCGCCTTGATGGCGCCTACGGAAATACTCGCAAGACAGCATTACGAAGACTGTAAAAATCTGTTTTCCACGCTCGGCAAGACTGTGCGTCTGCTCGTTTCGGACATGCCGGCAAAAGAAAAAAACGAAGCGTACGAAAGCGTTGAAAGCGGCGGATGCGACCTTGTGATAGGCACGCACGCGCTTATCACGGACAAGGTGAATTTCAAAAATCTGGGGCTCGTG
>JAEEGW010000248.1 GCA_016280525.1 Clostridiales bacterium | reverse complement strand
GAGCACGGGAGCCTTGGACTTATACACCTTCTGCTGACGGCCGTTTTTAACGAGCTGATTAAAGGTGGGCATGGATTTCCTCCTTTCATACGGAATTATGTTTTATACACAGGCGGCGGCACCGGAATACCGCTTTGCCGTAGTATCACTGTTTTTTATACGCGCATACCGCGCAGCCTACGTCTATGCCGCAAAGAGCGCCGAGCTCCGCCATGGAGCTTTTCATATCTGCCTCAACGCCCGCCGCGTCGGCGGCAGACAAGACGTTTTGTTTGATAAAGTCGGAGCAGTCGTAAGCGAGAAGCACTTTTTCCGCTTCCCCGTTTTTGAGCAGCTTCATAGCGCTGTTGTAACCCGCCGTTATCTTACCGGCAGGTCGGCTGTCCGTCTTCATTACCGTTTCCTTTCGCTCTCTTTTCTGTTGGCATAATACGGATTATACAAACAATCGCATAGTAGTATAACATAAAAGGCAGGATTTGTCAATATTTTAATTAAAAATATTTTCTATCATACAGACCAAATTTTTTATTTATTTTGCCTTTTTTGCAGTCATTTTGACTATTGCTGCTGCTTTTTGTCGTTTTTGCGCTTTTTGCCGGTCATATAAAGCAGGACGATCACGCCGGCGACGGCGGCGGCGGACGATACCGCTATTATTATCACCGTGAGCGTTATATTATCCGAATTCTCCGCGCTCTTTTCGGCGTCGGGATCCGGGCCGTCCTCGATTATTTTGATGATTTTTGAGCATACGCTGTACTTTTCGCCGGATGAAGCGACCTGCGGACAAACCACGGCAAACACGCCGCTGCCGGTCACGGCTCCGTCCGAGAGCTTCACTTCTCCCGACAAAGTCGTTATACTGCAAAGCGCCGTCACGTCAAGCTCCGTGTTGTCGCCTTTTATCACTTTTGCGCTGAGTCTTCCCTCTCCGTCTGCCGACGCTTCGAGCGCGACGGCGGTATTTGATGTGAGCGACGGTTTTGATAACGTATACGCGCCGCAGCCCGACGTCACGGACGCGCCGCCTTCGTCGCCGTATGCTGTGCAGACGTACATACCGCGGCTGCGCATGAGCGAGACGAGCTCCTCCGGCATACCGTCAGGCCCGGCGTAATACGCGGAATTCAGTTCGTTCAGCGTCCGGCAGAGCGAGCATAATGAAACGTGCAGCTCGCGTCCGTCCACCGTGTAAGGTCCGCCTGTGTACGCGGACGGCATTCCCGCCGCCGCGGCGGATTTGAGCACGGATTCGTCGCCGCTTAATATCACGCAGCGGTCCGTCATCTCGTATTCTTTTATTAGTCCGGATATGGCGGAAAACGCGTCCGCGTCTTTTACGTCAATGTGGAAGACGGACTTCGGATATTCTTTGTAGACCGCCTCAAAAAGCTCCTCCAGCGTCGTTATGCTGTCGTTTGCGCCCATTCTTCTGTCAGTATACGAAAGTGATTTGAGCGCTCCGAGCGCCGTGTCCGGGATATAGAGCTGCGAAGACAGATAGGCGGTCGTTTCCGTTCTGGAAAGCACCGCCTCGCCGTCTTTTGTGACGAACGCTCCGAGCCGCACGACCGATACGCCGCCGTCGAGCGCGAATAAAACGGCTTTCAACGTATTGTCCGGCGCGGCTCCGCAGTCTCCGCCGTCCGCTATGACGACCTGCCTGCGCATCACGGTGGTATCCTTAACTTTTTCGAACACGGACAAAATCGCCGCCGATTCCGAGGTGACGACCGCGTCCGCGCCGTTTACGGCGGAATCGAACAGCGAATCAACGCCCGCCGTGCCGTTTACCCAAACCGTGACGAGCCTTTTGTGAAGCTCGTAGACCGTCTCGCCGTCCGCGGCGTTCTCCGATAACATTACCGCGCGGCAGCCGTTTGAATAAAGCAGACGGCTTATCTCCGCGCCGCTCGCGCTGTCGCGCGACGACATATCAAGAACTAATCTTATATATTCGTTTCCTTTGAATTTTTCCAATAGCGACACATTTGACACGATGACGAAGCTGTCGCTATATTCGTTTTCGTCTATGAATGAAGACAGAAGCTGCGCGGATCTTTCGTCGGAGACGTAGAAAGCGGGCAGCGCAAGACCTTCAAACTGTTTTATCCTGTCCTCAAGCCTGCCTAAATCGACCGCGCCGTCGTATCCGTGCAGTTCACCGCCTGACTCTTTTACGGTCATCATCACCGCGCCGGGTCTCTGCTTGTTTTCCGCGAATACGGGCAGGCTCTGCCTGTCTCTCTGCACCACGACGGGCGGCTCCGTTATGCCTGTGTCCGGCGTATATATATCCGCTGTAAAAGAATCCGCGGCGGACACCCACGACGGTATGCCTTTTTTAACCGTAATATCGTCAAACTGCGCCGTTATGCCGCGTCCGTCAAGTCCGGCTCTGCCGGCTCTGATAGCCGGAAGGCCGCCTTCTATAACGGTCACTCCGTCGATACAGCCGAAAGCCGTACCGTCTTTAACCGCGACGGCGAGCGTGAACTGCGCGCCCTCTTTTATCATTCCGCCGCTGAATTTGGCCGGGTCTATCCTGCTTTCGTCTATATGATCCGAAAGCTTTGCGGAGCTTATAGTCTTCCAGGACGAGGCGCCGTTTTTATACCGTAAAGACACGCTGTCCTCAGCCGTGACGCCGCATTTTACCGTGAACTGATACATTATGTTTTCGTTCACCGCGCCGAAGCAGAGCGAGAACCAGCAGCCGCCGGAAAGCGCCGAGTTCACCGTTACTTCGCACTCGTAAATATACTCTCCCTCGTTTACTTCATACGGGAAAAGCACGGTGGAGACGGGCGGGTAAACTTCCGATGCTTCAAGCTTGAGATACCCTTTTTCCGCGAATATGAATCCGTCGTCGCCGAACGTAACGTCGGAGCCGGACGGAAGCTCGTTATCGCTGAAATCCGCGGCAAACAAAACGTCGCTGCCGCCGCCCTCCGCAAAAACGGGAAGCGCCGACAGAAGCGTTATGCAAAGTATCAGAGAAATGATCTTCTTCATTATATCGGGTCCTTTTCAAGCATCATACGCGTATAGTCGGCGGACGCCATGTTGTGAAGTCTGCGTCTGAAGCGGTACAGCCCGTCCGACTGGCGCGTATAATGCACTCTGTTTGTTAAAAGTATCACGTACATACCGGTATCGCGGTCAACGTAAAGCGACGTTCCCGTAAAACCGTTGTGACCGTAAGACAAAGGCGTGTAAAGATCGCCCGCGGCGTTGAGTCCGCCCGTAGTCAGCTGGAAGCCTAAGCCTCTGTACTCCGGTCCGTAAGGCGTGTAATTCGTTATCGCCCTCTCAAACGTTTGTTTAGACAAAAACTGCTTATGCTCAAATTCTCCTCTGCCGGACAGCATCGCGGCAAAATTGCACAGGTCGTCAATACACGAGAAGACGCCGGCGTTGCCGGAAACGCCGCCTATATACCGCGCGTTTTCGTCGTGAACGTTGCCGTGGATGTAATGCTCAAACCGCGGCGACCATTCTTCCGTCGCTATGTCCGCACCTTTGAACCTTTCGGATTCAAGCGGATTATAGCCGGTCCGGCTCATTTCAAGCGGCTTGAAAACGAGCTCGTCCGCAAGCTGATCGAGCGGCTTGCCACAGCAGACCTCCGCCATCTTCGCAAGCAGTATATATCCCATGCAGGAGTATTCGACTTTCGTTTCCGCCTCGTATTTCAGCGGATAATTGAGCACCGCGTGCGCGGGATCGTACCCCTTTTCGCACTCCGCCTGTATCGGAAAATGCGCGGGTATGCCGCTGCAGTGCGTCATAAGCTGTTTTACCGTTATGCCGCGCTTGTCCTCCGGCGCGTCCGGGAAATAGCGGCTGACGGTGTCCGGCAGCGTCATTTCGCCTTCTTCTATGAGCCGCAGTACGACCATCGTCGTGCTTATCAGTTTTGACAGCGACGCCATGTCGTATACCGTGTCAAGCGTCGCGGGTATCGCGCCGTCCGGTATAGGTCCTTTAAATACGCCGTCCGGCTTGTCCTCGTTCATTATGACACGCGAGAAACCGAACGCTTTTTTGTAGTAAACGCCGTTTTTGTCGCCTATCGCGCAAACCGCGGACGGAACGTAATAATTATCTATCGCTTCCCCGCAAAGCCTGTCTATATTATCAAACCGCATATTTGAACCTCCATACATTGTTATTATATAACAAAAAATTGATTTTGTAAAGGATTTTCACGTAAAATGTTGCACGTCACGCTTGATTTAAGGCTCAAAACGTGATAAAATACGTCTGAAATACGATATTTACAGGTAAAAACGATGCCGAAATGTTATTTATGCCCGCGTAAATGCGGGGCGGACCGCCCGTCCTCGCGCGGTTTCTGCGGTGCCGATACTCTGCGGCTCGGCCGCGCCGCGCCTCACTTTTATGAAGAACCGCCGGTCTCCGGCAAAAACGGATCAGGGACGATATTTTTTTCCGGCTGTCCTTTGTCGTGCGTGTTCTGCCAGAATCACGAACTGTCGGACGGCTGCTTCGGCAAGCCGGTGACGGTAAATAAGCTCGCCGACATAATGCTTTCGCTTCAGGACAGAGGCTGCCACAATATAAATCTCGTCTCACCCACGCCTTACGTTAAGGATATTATAAAAGCGCTTGATATTGCAAAACTGAAGATACCCGTCGTTTACAACACGTCCGGGTACGAACGCGTGCAGACGCTCAAAGCGCTTGAAGGGTACGTGGATATATACCTGCCGGATCTCAAATACGTAAGCGGTGAGCTGTCTGAAAAATACTCCGGCGCGGCCGATTATCCGTCCGTCGCCGCTGGGGCTCTTTCCGAGATGATGCGTCAGCGCGGCGGGTGCGAATACGGCGAGGACGGCATGATGAAGCGCGGCGTTATAGTGCGCCATTTGGTGCTGCCGTCGCACAAGGACGAGAGCATAGCTGTTTTGAAATTCTTACACGAAAACTACGATAAAAGCAAGTTTCTGCTCTCGCTCATGTCGCAGTACGTCCCGGATTTCAAGGCCGGCGAATATCCAGAAATAAACCGGAAATTGACGAAACTCGAATACCGCAGAGTGTCAGAATACGCTATAGCGTTGGGCTTTGACGGCTTTTTTCAGGACAGCTCGTCCCAGTCAAGCGACTTTACGCCGCCGTTCGATCTGACCGGGATCGATCAATGATATATAACAAAACGGGCTGCCGGTCATACGGCAGCCCGTTTTAAGTTTCAGTGTTGCTTATTTCTTTTTACTCTTTATGATTATCAGCACCACGGCGCCTATAAGCGCAAGCGCGAGCAGTGCGATGATAACGACGAGAAGTATTATGATGAGAGTGCTTATTCCCATGCCTTTTTGCTCGGCTTCTGCGGTCGCCGATTCCGCTGCGGCGTCGGTCGTTACGTCGTTTGTAGCTTTCTCGGACACGGCGTCCGTCTGAGTTTCAACGTCCGTATCGGTCGCGGCTTCCGTTTCCGTTGTGGCGTCCGTTTCACTCTCCGCTGCAGCCTCGGTCTCCGTTTCGGTCTCGGTCTCTGTCTGCGTCTCTTTTTCGGTCAGCTCAATCTTTGCAAAGTCTGAGTAGACAGGTCCGTTCTCTTCTCCGTTCTTCACGTTCCACACGGCGACGCAGTAATATCTTTCCGCTTCATTCTGCAGCGGTTCAAACGTCTTGTCGTTTGCGCCTATGACCGCCTTTATGAGCGGATATTCGGCTTTGCTGCTTGAATACCACTGATATTTGAGCTCTCCGCCGTCCGTCGCCTCCGCCGTCACGGAAAGCGTTACTTTATCTCCGTAATGCGCTTTTACGGATTCCGGATGCTTTTTGATGTCCGGCTGAGTGGGCGGTATAAGATTGACGTTCAACTTTGCGTTCTTCGTGGAAACGTATTTTCCGTTGGTGCCGTATACGTAGCAGTAGAACAGATAACCGTTTATCTCGGCGGACGCTTTTATTTTGAGGATGGACGTATCCGCGCCGGATACTACTCCGTCAGAGCCGTTTTTGAGTTTTTTGGGCGTGTTGGGTTTGTCTATCGTTCCGCCGGGTTTTACCATATACCACTCGTACGACGCGGCGTTGCCCGCGTCAACGGCAAACGTCGCAACGTCGCCCTCGGTCGCGTACGTATCCTTCGGATCCATGAATATTTCGGGCAGATGCTCGCCTGTGCTGTTGACGACGACTATCGCCATTTCAGACGATTCGTTTGAGAACGTGTATCCGTCGAGATAATTGGTTACGACGCAGCAGTAGTATTTCTTGCCCGCTTTGTCTGCGCCCTGTACGGTAAGCGTATCGGACGTCGCGCCTTTTACCGGCGTGTAGGTGCCGGGTATATTGTTATTGCCGGACATCCACTGATATGAAAGCTCGCCTTTTTCGTCATTGTTTTCAAATTTGACGTTGGCTTTTATCGTCGCTTTCTCGCCCGCGGCAAGATCGTATTTGTCTTTTGAATACGTCACGTCCATTGCCGGCTCGTGTACGCTTATCTCTGTCACCGCGGATTCGTAATAATAATCGCTCGGTCCCTGCTGGATATATACGGAGCAGTAGTAGTAATAAACGCCCGGCGTGCCGGTATCGACAACGAGAACGGAATACGGTTCGTCTTCCAGCTTTTCCGCATTGCCTTTATCTCCGTCCTGGGACTGATACCAGATGTATTCGATATTATCGTAGCTTTTATCCTGGGGATGATATACGTTGCACGCGAGCTTTATCAGCTTGCCGACGCGCACGTCGAGCTCGGAAATGAGCTCCAGTCTCGCCACGGGCGGCGCGGAATACGACGGATAAAGCGCCGCTTTGTCCGTTGTTTTGCTTCCGCCGCCGTTTGCGACGGTGCAGGTCACGAAAATGCCGTAATCAAACGCTAAAAGATTTTTAAACGTCAGAACGCTTTCGGCTTTTTCTCCCGACGAGGTGCTCTCGCTTAAGCCCACTTTCATTTTTCCGCTTTTGTCAAGCGCTTCAAAGCCTTTTATCCCCGCTGCTTTTGAAAAGTCAAATGTGTAGTCCTGGACTTCCGTCGAAACGACGACAAGCCAGCTGAAATGAAGATTTTTGCCTTTTGCCTCGGTCTTCACGTCCACGTTCTGACCCGGCAGGTACGTCAGCGTATACGGCTCGTGCACGAGCACGGGCGCGGATTCTGCCGCGCTGACGCTGACGGGGATCAGCACAGCTAGCAGCGTGACTAATACCAGAATAGCAGCTATTTTTTTCATATCCTTACTTACCTTTCAAATTGATGTTTATTTAAATCCTATCGTTTTCGCAACGGACCGCGCCGGATGACCGGCGCTTTACGTTTATCATTTTACCATATATTAATACGTTTGTCAACGCTTGACGGACAAAAAAGGCGTTTTTGTTAAGCAAAAGAGCAGAAAAATAAAAATATCCGGCAAACCTCTTGATTTTTTCAAAGAATGTGTTATACTGCCGCAGTCAACAGATACGGCGCCCGCCGGACTGACGGTCTTCATATTCCGAAATAAGCTCCCGTATACCGTTTGCGGTGCGGAGCTTATTTCTGTCTATACGCGTCAGGTAAAGAGTCACGCCGCGATCCTCGAGCGCGGAAATAAGTTCGATCACCGAAAAAGAATCGGGAAGACCGGAATCTATCAGATCTATATCGGGATCGAACACGGATTCGTCCTCGCATATCTCGTAAAGCAGCTTTTCAACGTCGATCATAACGCCCTCCCGTCAAGTTTTCCGTTTTTGTTTACCGGCGGTATACCGGTTTTCTTTATTATTTTCGGTATCATATACTCCGGCAACGTTTTCCGCAGCTCCGCCCGCTTCATCAGCTCGCAGTAAGAAATATCGCCGTCGTACGTTATAAAAGCCGTTCTGTCCGCCGCTTTTTGCGCGGCGGTCCGTATCGTTTCAGTTATCATTTTTTATTTGTTCTTTCGGTATAAGACTGTGGTCGTACATCACCTTTGAATGATTTTTCAGTATCAGCTCGCGCCGTATCTCTTTTCCCGTGTTTTTGTCTATAACGGAACGGTAGACCTCGGAAATACGGTAATAATCCCCGCCTTCTTTTTTAAAGCAGTGTCCTTCCTCGATCAGCTTGTATCTGTAAGGCGTTTCACGTTCCGAGCGAAGCTCGCCGCACAGCTCTTCGTCCTCTGTCCACAAAAGTAACTGTACCGGCTGATCGGTCGTGTTTTTAAACCGGTAGTCGATGTAATTGTAAAATATGGAGGTTCCCGTGCCGAAAGGAACGCGCCTTCTGTCGTCCGGAAAAAGCGCGTCCGAATGATGATGCAGCTCCGTTACCTCAAGGGGACTGTTGAGGACGAGATAGTGGATCAGATTTCCCATCTGACACATCCCTCCGCCTATCCCGCTTGAAAGCCTGCCCTTGCTGATGATCAGCCCTTCTTTATAGCCGCGCTTCGCCGTCGGATTGCCGACGGTCTTCCAGTATGAGAAGGTCTGTCCCGGATAAACGACTGTACCGTTCACTTTTTCGCAGGCGAGCTTTATATTGGTGATCTTGTTTTCCTGAAGCGACGCGTCAACGCCGTGCAGCCTGCGCATAAGCGGAGACGAATGGGAACTTATAATGCACGGAAGCTCTTTATCTGATGTTCCCTTTGCAAATTTCTCACCGCCGAAAGCGTCTTTTATCCTCCGTATAAACCTCTCTTTTTTTACGGATATCGCGTAACAAAAAGGATTGATCTCACAAAACAGTCTGCGTGACATGATATCCTCCAAAAGTCATTAGAACCTTATAATTAAGGTATCAATCAAATATTTAAAGCTTTCGGGATTCATATTAATTATTTGTAAATTCGATCGCTTTGTGAAAAAACATATGCGGAATAATCAGGACAAAATTTTTAAAAAGACTTGATTTTTTGAAAATAATGTGATATACTATCTCCTACGAATACGGAGAGGTATCGAAGAGGGGACGTTTGCGAGCGCCGCCGGGGGCGGATGAAGCGAGCAATAAGGAGTGGCAGCGGTCGGTCGGTCACGACGCGTCAGGCGGCGTGAACACCGGGCACCGCAACAGGACATAACGGGGCTGACTCGAAAGCGGCTCGGTTTCGTCACTCGGTACAGCGCGAAAGCTCCGGTTTTCTCGCAAAAGCTCCGTTTTCCTGCGGTTTTCGCGACTTTGGTTTGCAGGAAAAAGAAAAGGCGCCTTACAGTTGCCTATCAAAGTTCGCACAAAAATCAAATACGGAGAGGTATCGAAGAGGTCATAACGGGGCTGACTCGAAATCAGTTTGCG